>CAJKMA010000028.1 GCA_905200905.1 uncultured Bacillota bacterium | reverse complement strand
CATTGTACAAGCTGTATGGTGAAGTGGTTCCGGCTTTGATAATGTTTCCTTTGTAAAGCTTGAACTTCACTTCACCGGTTACATACTTCTGAGTGGACTCTACAAATGCCTGAAGAGCCTCACGAAGCGGTGTGAACCATTTTCCTTCATATACAACCTGAGCAAACTGGCTGCCTAATTTTTTCTTCATTTCCATGGTTTCACGGTCTAAAACCAGCTCTTCTAACTGTGCATGTGCTTCCATCAGGATGGTTCCGCCCGGTGTTTCATATACACCACGGGATTTCATGCCAACTACACGGTTTTCAACGATATCGATAATACCGATTCCGTTTTCGCCACCCAGACGGTTCAGTTCTGTGATGATTTCAGAAACTTTCATTGCTTTTCCGTTTAAAGTTTTCGGTACACCGGCTTCGAAAGTCATAGTAACCTCTGTTTCTACATCTGGTGCCTTCTGAGGCGGAACACTTAAAACAAGAACCTGGTCATAGTTCGGTGCTTCGGCAGGATTTTCCAGTTCCAGTCCTTCATGACTAATATGCCATAAGTTCCGGTCACGGCTGTAGCTGTGGCTTGCATCAAAAGGAAGATGAATACCGTGAGCTTCACAGAATGCAATTTCGTCTTCACGGGACTGCATGGTCCAGATATCTGTCATACGCCATGGGGCAATAATTTTAATATCAGGAGCAAGCGCCTTAATTCCAAGCTCAAAACGAATCTGGTCATTGCCTTTTCCAGTAGCGCCATGGCAGATAGCAACAGCGTTTTCTTTTCTTGCGATTTCCACAAGACGTTTCGCAATCACAGGACGAGCCATGGAAGTACCAAGAAGATATTTATTTTCATAGACTGCTCCAGCCTGTACACACGGTACAATATATTCATCACAGAATTCATCTACGACATCTTCGATATATAATTTTGCAGCACCAGATAATGCAGCACGTTCAGCCAGTCCATCCAATTCGGCACCCTGTCCGCAGTTAATGCAGCAGCAGATAACATCATAATTGAAATTTTCCTTTAACCATGGAATTAAAGCTGTGGTATCAAGACCACCAGAATATGCTAAAACAACTTTTTCTTTCATCTTAAAATCCTCCTGAAATTTTTTGTATCCTTCAGCCTGCCAGGCTGTTTTTTTCACTAAAGGTACTATACAACAATTATCATAATTATGCAATAGGAAAAATGAAATAATTTCAAAAAAATTTCAGGTAAATGGTATCGAAGTATAGTTAAATAAGGTAAAAATAGGTACAAAAGGAAAATAAAAGTGAAGAAATATAAAAAATATACTTGCATAATATAAAATAGAGATGTATAATTATTCAAAAATTAATAATGAATATACATAAGAACGGTATGGGAGATAATTCTTGCGCAGGAAGAAAAAGTAGAGTATTATGAGCAATAGAAGGAACATACATACCGGAAATAAAATTCAAAAAGGCGAGGAGGAAAGACATGATAAAAGCAGGTATTATCGGTGCAACTGGCTATGCAGGAGGAGAGCTGGTGCGTCTTTTACAAGGACATAAAAATGTAGAGATTAAGTGGTATGGCTCTAGAAGCTATATTGATAAGAAATATTATGAAGTCTATCAGAATATGTTTGAAATTGTAGAGGATACATGTCTGGATGACAATATGGAAGCTTTAGCAGAACAGGTGGATGTGATTTTTACAGCAACACCTCAGGGACTTTGCGCATCTATGGTAAATGAAGAAATTTTATCTAAAGTTAAGATTATTGACTTGAGTGCAGATTTCCGTATAAAAGATGTATCTGTATATGAGGAATGGTATAAGATTCATCATCCATCCCCGCAGTTTATTGATGAGGCAGTCTATGGTCTTTGCGAAATCAATCGGGAAAAGGTAAAACAAGCCCGTTTGGTAGCGAACCCTGGATGCTATACCACCTGCAGTATTTTGACCTGCTATCCCATGGTAAAAGAAGGACTGATTGACCCAAATACTTTAATTATTGATGCCAAATCCGGTACATCAGGAGCAGGAAGAGGGGCAAAGCTGGATAATTTATTCTGTGAAGTAAATGAAAATATGAAGGCTTATGGTGTGGCGAATCACAGACATACCCCAGAAATTGAAGAACAGCTTGGTTATGCAGCAGGACAGGAAATTCGGTTGAATTTTACACCGCATCTGGTACCTATGAACCGAGGAATTTTGGTAACTGCCTATGGGAACCTCACAAAAGAAGTAACTTATGAAGAGGTGAAAGCAGTCTATGATAAATATTATAAACAGGAGAAATTTGTTCGTGTCCTTGATAAAGACGTTTACCCTCAGACCAAATGGGTGGAGGGCAGCAATTATGTGGATGTAAACTTTAAAATTGACCCGAGAACCAACCGGATTATTATGATGGGAGCTATAGATAACCTTGTAAAAGGGGCAGCAGGACAGGCAGTTCAGAACATGAATCTTATGTTTGGAGAAGCTGAAACAGAAGGCTTGAATTTAGTTCCAATGTTCCCATAGAAGCGTATTTTATGGGAGAATTGAATATAGAGAAAGAAGGAAAAAGGATGAAGTGTATAGATGGCGGAGTAACCTCTGCAAAAGGCTTTCAGGCAGCAGGAATTGCAGCAGGAATTAAGAAGGGAAATACCAAAGATATGGCTATGATTTATAGTGAAAAGCCATGTAATACTGCAGGAACTTTTACGACTAATATTGTAAAGGCAGCTCCCGTAAAATGGGATAAAAAGGTGGTGTATGAATCACCTTATACCCAGGCAATTATATGCAATAGCGGTATTGCAAATGCCTGTACAGGAGAAGAAGGATATAGTTATTGTGAAGCTACTGCAAAGGTAGCAGCAGAGGTTTTAGATGTTCCAAAAGAGGCTGTTCTGGTGGCATCTACAGGTGTGATTGGACAACAGCTTCCCATGAATAAACTGGAAGCAGGAGTGAAGAAATTAGCTCCGGTTTTGTCAGGAGTACGACAGGCAGGAATCCTGGCAGCAGAGGCTATTATGACTACAGATACTGTGCGAAAAGAAGCGGCTGTAGAGCTTCAGCTATCTGGAAAAACAGTAACCATTGGAGGTATGTGTAAAGGGTCAGGAATGATTCATCCCAATATGTGTACCATGTTAGGCTTTGTTACAACCGATGCAGCTATTGAAAAAAATCTTCTCCAAGAAGCTTTAAGCGAAGTGGTGGCAGACACTTATAATATGATTTCTGTAGATGGAGATACCTCTACCAATGATACAGTTTTAGTTTTGGCAAATGGTATGGCAAAGAACCCGATTATCAAAGAGAAAAATGAGGATTATGAAACCTTTAAAGCAGCTTTAAAATGCGTAAATACCAGTCTTGCAAAACAAATTGCAGCAGACGGAGAAGGAGCTTCTGCACTCTTTGAAGTGAAGATAATTGGTGCTGAAACAAAGGAGCAGGCTGTGACCTTAAGTAAGTCTGTAATTACTTCTAATCTGACCAAAGCAGCTATTTTTGGTCACGATGCCAACTGGGGTAGAATCCTCTGTGCTATGGGATATTCCGGTGCACAGTTTGATCCGGATAAAGTGGATTTAGCCTTTGAAAGTGCAGCAGGTTATATTCAGATTATTGAAAACGGTGTTGCTGTAAATTACAGTGAAGAAGAGGCAACCAGAATTCTTTCAGAAAACCATGTAACCGCCATTGCAGATTTGAAAATGGGACAGGAAACAGCAACAGCCTGGGGATGTGATTTGACTTACGATTATGTGAAAATTAATGCAGATTACCGTTCTTAAAGGCAGGGGAAAGGAGACAGAAACATGGTGAATCAGAAATATCTTGAAAAAGCAGAGGTGCTTATTGAGGCGTTGCCTTATATTCAGCGTTTTAACAGGAAAATTATTGTAGTGAAATATGGTGGCAGCGCTATGGTGGATGAACAGCTAAAGAAAAGCGTTATCCAGGATGTTGTATTATTAAAGCTCGTTGGTTTTAAACCTATTATTGTTCATGGCGGCGGAAAAGAAATCAGCCGTTGGGTGAGTAAAGTAGGAAAAGAACCGAAATTTATCAATGGTCTTCGGGTGACCGATGAGGAAACTATGGAGATTGCGGAAATGGTTCTTGGAAAGGTAAATAAGGAACTGGTAAGCATGGTGGAATCTCTTGGAGTGAAAGCAGTTGGTATTAGTGGCAAGGATGGCGGACTTTTAACAGTAGAAAAAAAATACTCCAATGGAGAGGATATTGGATATGTGGGAAATATTACAGGAGTGAATCCCAAAATTTTATTTGACCTTTTGGATAAAGATTTTCTGCCTATTGTATGCCCTATTGGAATGGATGAAGAGTTTCTTACTTATAACATTAATGCAGATGATGCGGCCTGTGCTATTGCAAAGGAAATGAAGGCAGAAAAATTGGCCTTTTTAACAGATATTGAAGGTGTTTATAAAAATCCTAAGGACCCAGAAAGTTTGATTTCAAAGCTGTTTGTAAAGGATGCAAAAGAATTGATTGATAATGGAAATGTGGGAGGCGGTATGATACCAAAACTTCAGAATTGTATTGATGCCATTGAGGAAGGAGTTTCCAGAGTGCACATTCTGGATGGCAGAATTAAGCACTGTCTGCTCCTTGAAATCTTTACAAACAAAGGGATTGGAACCGCTATTTTGAGAAAGGAAGGAATACAGCATTATGACGTGCAGTAGGGAATATATAGAACGGGCAGAAAACGCTGTTTTGCATACATATAATCGTTTTCCCGTGGTGTTTGACCATGGAGAAGGTGTTTATCTCTATGATTTAGAGGGAAAGAAGTATCTGGATTTTGGAGCAGGAATTGCTGTTTTTTCCCTGGGATATGGAAATCAGGGGTATAATGAAGCACTGAAGAATCAGATTGATAAGCTGCTTCATACTTCAAATTTGTATTACAATGTGCCTATGACTGAGGCAGCAGAGAAGCTTTTAAAAGCATCAGGACTTAGCAAAGTTTTTTTTACTAATAGTGGAACAGAGGCAATTGAAGGAGCAATAAAAGCTGCCAGAAAATATGCATGGCTGAAAGATAAAAGTACAGACCATGAGATTATTGCTATGAAACATTCCTTCCATGGAAGAAGTATGGGAGCATTATCAGTAACAGGAAACAGCCATTATCAGGAGCCTTTCAAACCTCTGATAGGGGGAATTAAATTTGCAGATTTCAATGATTTGGAGAGTGTAAAAGCACAGATTACAGAGAAAACCTGCGCGATTATTTTGGAAACGGTACAAGGCGAAGGAGGCATTTATCCAGCAGAGAAATCTTTTCTGGAAGGGATAAGAAAGCTGTGTGATGAAAGAGATATTTTGCTGATTTTGGATGAAATTCAGTGTGGTATGGGGCGGACTGGAACCATGTTTGCTTATGAAGCTTATGGTGTGAAGCCAGACATTATGACCAGCGCCAAAGCTCTTGGTTGTGGGGTTCCTGTAGGTGCTTTTGTGCTAAATGAAAAGGTGGCAGAAAATAGTCTGGCGCCAGGAGATCATGGCACTACTTATGGAGGAAATCCTTTCGCCTGCGCAGCAGTGAGTAAGGTTTTTGATTTGTTTGAGGAGCAGCATATTTTAGAGCATGTGCAGAAGGTTACCCCTTATTTAGAGGAAAAACTGGATAGTCTTGTGGAAAAGTATGATTTTCTGACACAAAGACGTGGAAAAGGGTTGATGCAGGGCCTGGTGGTTGCTGGAAAACCGGTAGGAGAAATCGTTGGAAAAGCTTTGGAAAACGGCCTGGTGGTAATTTCAGCAGGAAGTGATGTGTTGCGTTTTGTACCGCCGCTTATTATCACAAAAGAACAGATTGATGAGATGGTGGAAAAGCTGGAGCAGAGCTTTTAAAAGGAAAGTTCGAAAAGCTATTGACGAAGAAGAGTAGAGTGTCTATAATGATAGACAGCATGAAGCACAAATAGAGAAAATTCGCAGAAGGGAATAAGTAATCACTGATGGAATTTACAGAGAGGCAGCGGCTGGTGAGAGTTGCTAAGAAAGTCAGATGGTGAAATCATCCTGGAGAAGCAAGCTGAAGAAAGTAGGCAAGCCGGAGTTAAGCCACGATATCGGTGATATGCATTGATAGATGCAGGTAGAGTGCCGTTCTATATTACATAGAGACGGAAATAAGGTGGTACCGCGATGAAGTCGTCCTTTTTAGGACGGCTTTTTTTGTGCATGCAAAAGTGTATTGTATGAAAATATGAAGGAGGAGTTTGAAATGAAGTTAGGAAAAAGGCAAATGGTGTTGGTGAGTTTTATGCTGTTTTCTCTTTTTTTCGGAGCAGGAAATTTGATTTTTCCGCCGTTCTTAGGGCAAAATGCAGGAGAAACTACACCTCTGGCAATTGGAGCGTTTTTAATTACAGCAGTTCTTTTGCCGGTTTTGGGTGTTATTGTTGTAGCCAGATTTCAGGGGCTTGACTGTCTGGCAGGAAAGGTGGGGCCAAGGTTTGCGATTGTTTTTACGGTATTGATTTACTTGTCTATTGGACCGGGGCTAGGGATTCCTCGAGCTGCTTCTGTTCCCTTTGAAATGGCAGTGGCACCGTATCTTCCAGAGACTGCACCTTTGAAGTGGTGCATGGCTGTATATTCGTTGATATTTTTCGTGCTGGCTGCATGGTTGGCGCTGACACCCAAAAAGCTGGTGGAGAGAATTGGGAAAGTTTTGACACCATCTCTGCTTCTTCTCTTAGTATTTTTATTTGTAAGTTTTTTATTTGGAGGAAAGACAGAGGTGGCAGCAGCGCAGACAGCATATCAGGCGAATCCGGCAGTGAAAGGATTTCTGGAAGGATACCAGACCATGGACACGATTGCAGCATTAAATTTCGGTTTGGTGATTTCTGTCACCATTCAAAATATGGGAATTGAAAAGAAAAAAGGAGTTATGCATTACACTATTAAGGCTGGCGTGTTTGCTGGAAGTATTTTATCGATGGTTTATTTCATGCTGGCTTATATGGGAATGAAAAGTTCAGGAGTATATCCAATTCAGGAAAATGGTGCATGGACCTTGCGTTGTATTGTGTCTCAATTATTTGGAAGACCTGGAGCAGTTTTGTTAGCAGCAATTTTTACGCTGGCTTGTTTGACAACATGTGTGGGATTGATTACATCGATTTCCCAGTTTTTTTCAAAATTGCTTCCTAAATTAAAATATAAACAATGGGTTTGTGTTATTACAGGTTTTTCCTTCCTGATTTGTAATCAAGGATTGAATACGATTTTAGGATTGTCAGTGCCTGTTCTAAATGCCATTTATCCAATGTCAATTGTGCTGATTATACTGGGATTATGTGATTCATGGATAAAAAGTAACCGCTTTTTTTATCCTGTGACCATTACAAGTGTTGGCTGTATCAGTGTGCTTTATGTTCTGGATCAGGCAAAAGTCCCTTTGGGTATTCTGGGAGAAATTTGCCATAAACTGCCTTTATATTCTCTTGGGCTTGGCTGGGTTATGGTAGGTTTTGCTGCTGCATTACTAAGTATGGTCTTAGGATTTCTTGTAAAGGTTTTAGGTGACGGGTATAATTTTGCATTCCTTGGTAAACACTGAATTTGAAAACAAATTCATATTGGAGGAATGAAGCATGTGGGGAATTTTGGTTGCACTGCTTTCGGGGGCTCTTATGAGTGTGCAAGGGGTTTTTAACACAGAACTCACCAAGCAGAGCAGTTTGTGGGTTTCTACAGGTTGGGTACAGTTTTCTGCTTTGCTGGTCTGTATTGCAGCATGGCTTTTTACGGGTCGCCAAAGCATTGGGGCACTGGCGCGGGTGGAACATAAATATATTCTTTTGGGAGGCGTAATTGGAGCCTTTATTACTATCACTGTAATTCAAAGTATGTCTGCCCTGGGACCTGCAAAGGCGGCAATGCTTATTGTGGTTGCACAGCTTGCAGTGGCATATCTTATAGAACTTATGGGATTGTTTGGTGTGGATAAGGTAGGATTTCAGTGGAGAAAACTATTAGGTATGGGGATTGCTATTGTAGGAATTATTATTTTTAAGTGGGAAAAATAACCAAAAACAGCCGTATTTTTGCGGCTGTTTTTTGGTTTGTCTAAAAGTGAAAATTATGTTATACTCATATTACATTTCAAGAAGCAGTTCGGCGTTTCTGCCGTGATTTCCAATATATTATCAATAGAAGAATGGTTAAAAAGGGAAAAAATCAGAACTTCTGAATTAGATATTGTAATAAGAACATAAATTCGTTACAATAGAGACAGTTGTATGCAGATGCTTCCCTTATATATGTGGATAGGAGGAAAAGCAATGTATAGAACAAAGAAAAAAAGAATACTGTGGTTTTTTCTTATTGTTTGTAGCCTATGCCTGTGTTCCTGCAAAAAGCAGGGGACAGAGATTCTTGTGGAAGATACTGTGCAGGAAATCACTGAGGAAGAAGAACTAAAGGAAGGGCCTGTGCAGAAAAAAGAGAAGACACCGACAAAACCAGCAAGTATCTGGGTGGATGTAAGTGGTGCAGTTGCCAATCCGGGAGTTTATGAGTTGCCGGAAAATGCCAGAGTGTTTGAAGCCATTGAAACAGCTGGAGGTTTCTTAGAACAGGCGGATACGCAGTGGTTGAATCAGGCTTTGGTACTGAAAGATGGCGAAAAGATACAGGTTTATACCAAAGAGGAGACAGAAGAGCTAAAGGCGAAGGGTATTTCTGCCCAGAATGCCGAGGTTCAACAGGAACCCCTATTTTCAAGTGGAGAGAAATCCAGTGGAAAGGTAAACCTAAATACGGCTACAGCAGACCGACTTCAGGAAATTCCGGGAATCGGCGAAGCACGTGCCAAAGCTATTTTGGAGTATCGCCAGCAGATTGGAGGATTTCAGAACATAGAAGAAATACAGCAGGTACCTGGTATTAAAGGGAAAATCTATGAGAAAATTGTAGATTACATATGCGTAGAATAAGGAGAATGATAAATGAGTAAACGAGTTCTGGTAGTGGATGATGAAAAATTAATTGTAAAAGGAATCCGTTTCAGCCTGGAGCAGGAAGGTATGGAAGTGGATTGCGCATATGACGGAGAAGAGGCTTTAGAAAAGGCAAAGACAAAAGAATATGATATGATTCTGTTGGATATTATGCTGCCCAAGCTGACCGGATTGGAAGTGTGTCAGCAGATTCGGGAATTTTCTTCTGTACCTATTATTATGCTGACAGCCAAAGGGGAAGATATGGATAAAATTCTGGGGCTGGAGTATGGGGCAGATGATTATATTACCAAGCCGTTTAATATTTTGGAAGTAAAAGCCAGAATTAAAGCAATTATGCGAAGAGCCAGAAAAGAAGAGAAAAAAGAAATACCAGATAAAACGCTGGTTATTGGTGAATTGAAATTAGATTGTGAAGGAAGAAGAGTTTTTATTGGTGGAAGAGAGATTAATTTGACAGCAAAAGAATTTGATGTGTTAGAGCTTTTAGCGAAAAATCCCAATAAAGTATATAGCCGTGAAAATCTTCTGAATCTAGTATGGGGATATGAATATCCGGGAGATGTGCGTACAGTGGACGTTCATATCCGCCGTTTGAGAGAAAAAATTGAAACCATTCCCAGTGATCCTAAGTATGTTCACACAAAATGGGGCATTGGATATTATTTTCAGGGATAGAAGACGAAGACTATGAAAGAAAAAATGAAACAGTCCTTTTTTAAGAGTCTCAGATTCCGTATTATGGTTTTATTAGTGATTATTGGAATCGTACCTTGTCTTATTATTGAAAAGGTAATTGTCAATAGCTATGAAAGTAGGGCAGTGGAATTAAAAAAAATTAATGTGAAGAACCAATGCGATATTTTAGGAAAGCAGTTAATGAAAGAGGGATATCTGGAATATCAGCAGTCTGAAGTCATTAATGGGGAGTTATCAATTCTATCCACTGTGTATAATGGGCGTATTTTAATTATTAACAGAAGTGGCCGTATTATTAAGGATACCTACGATATTGATGAAGGCAAATATATGTTGTCAGAAGAAGTCATCCAGTGTTTTGAAGGTGTGGATACCAGCTATTATGATGATAGCAATGATTATATTGAACAGACGGTATCATTGAAATATGATAAGAGCAAGCAGATTGAGGGAGTCATGTTAGTGAGTACTTCTACAGGAGAAATCAGAGACAGTATTGAGATTTTGGAACACAGAGGAAACTTACTCATGCTGGCAATTAGTATTCTGGTTTTGGTACTTGGTTATTTGTTATCTAAGAGTCTGGTAAAACCTTTTGCAAGGGTCAGCAAGGCCATTGAAGAACTGACAGATGGCTATCTGAATGAGGAAATTTCAGTTCTGGACTATTCGGAAACTCAGATGCTTAGTAGTGTGTTTAATAAGATGCTAAAGAGGATGAAAGTTCTGGATGATTCACGCCAGGAATTTGTGGCTAATGTGTCCCATGAGCTTAAGACGCCTATGACTTCGATTAAGGTTTTGGCGGATTCCTTGGTTGGTCAAGAAAATGTTCCTGTTGAACTTTACCAGGAATTTATGCAGGATATTGCAGTGGAAATTGACCGAGAGAATAAGATTATTACAGATTTATTAGCATTGGTAAAAATGGATAAGAAGGCTTCCGATCTAAATATTGAAAAGGTTAATATTAATGAACTTATGGAGAGTATTTTGAAACGTTTGAAGCCCATTGCAGATAAGAAAAAGGTAGAGTTGGTTCTGGAAACCTACCGTCCGATTGTAGCAGAAGTAGATGAGGTAAAGCTGAGTTTGGCATTGTCTAATCTGGTAGAAAACGGAATTAAATATAATGTAGAAGACGGCTGGGTACATGTAACTTTGAATGCAGATCATAAGTATTTTTATGTTACAGTGGCGGATTCTGGAGTTGGGATTCCAAAAGACTCCATAGACAAGATTTTTGAACGTTTTTATAGGGTGGACAAATCACATTCCAGGGAAATAGGAGGAACTGGTCTTGGACTTGCTATTACCAGAAATGCTATAGCTATGCATAGGGGTGCAGTGAAAGTGAAAAGTGAAGAACAAAAGGGAACCACATTTTCTGTGCGTATTCCTTTGAATTATATCGCATAAGAGGTGCTGAAATGAAGAAATGGAAACAAGCAGCATCAATTCTATTGGTAGTCTGTATACTTCTGGGAACCATGGGGTGTCAAGAAAAAGAAGAAACAAAAAATACGTCAGAATATTATATGTATTATTTGTCACCAAAAGAAACCACTTTGGAGACAGAAGAGTATATTCCCAAGGAACGTACCTCAGAGGCCATGGTAAAGGAAATTGCTAAAAAAATTGATGAAGAGCCTTCAGATGAAGGGTATTTAAGCCTTTTTCCGAAAGCTGTTATAATGCAAAGCGTCACCTATGAAGGTCAAACAGTGACTGTGGATTTTAACAGTGGATATAAAAAAATGAAAAATACCAGAGAAATTTTGGCAAGAGCAGGGATTGTAAAGGCATTTACACAGATTCCAGGAGTCAGTTATGTGGAGTTTTTGAATGAAGGAGAGCCCATGACAGATGCTGCCGGAATGCTGTTGGGGAAAATGGATAAAAATACTTTTGTAGAAAATGAAGGGGAAAATATTAATTCTTATATGAATACTAGCTTGAATCTGTACTTTGCAGATCAGGACGGAGATAGTCTGAAAAAAGAAACCATATCCGTGTATTACAGCAGCAATGTACCTTTAGAACGCGAAGTGGTGGAAAGGCTGTTAAAGGGACCAAAGTCAGAGGGATTGCAGCCTACCCTATCTCCCAATACAAAAATTCTGGGGGTATCTATTGTTGAGGGGATTTGTTACGTAAATCTGGATAAAAGTTTTCTGTCAGATTCCATGGATGTTCAGGAGGAACTTCCTATATTTTCTATTGTAAATTCTCTTACAGATGCGTGCAATGTCCGTGGGGTGCAGATTGCAGTAGAGGGAGAAACGACAGCAATTTTTCGGGAAAGTATGAAGCTTGATCAAATTTATCATGCAGATTATCGTCTGATAAAGGACAAAAAAGAGGAGAAGGATTGAAAATGAAAAAAAGGCCATTATGTATGACAGCCTTGATATGGGCAGTGATTTTGTGGCTTTTGGGGAAAGCGGGGATACCGATGCTGGGGTATGACCCGCCGAGTATTCCCCTAGATACTCAAAATAAACCTGTTATGGTGGCAGGGACTCTTTATCACTTAGATACCTATGAGTATCAATCTATATTTTATCTAAAACAAGCAGTTCTAATCAATCAAACAAACAAATCAATTAAAAATCATACATCACAAAATACAATTCAGAAAGAATATCCCTTAGATGGAATTAAAGTGACTGTGAAACAAGAAAATCTTCCAGAAACACTTCATGAAGGTATGCGAGTGTTTGTGTCTGGAGCCTTGGAGGAAATACCACTACCAGGTAATCCTGGACAATTTAATGAAAGAGCCTATTATTATGCCAGAAAGATTAAGTGGTATCAAGAGGCAAACCATGTTCGAGTGGTGGATAAAAGCTATGATTTGCTTTTACGTTTTCAAGAGCAAATGAAGCAGATGATGAAAAAGGGACTATCCAGGAGCTTTTCAGAGGAAAAAGCAGGAATTTTGGAAGCTATGCTGTTGGGAGAGAAGGGAAATATGGAGAAAGAAGATACCCTTTTATTTCAAATTTTGGGATGTTCTCACATTTTGGCTATTTCGGGGTTACATTTAGCCATTTTAGGAGGGAGTTTGTTGAAATTTCTTTGCAGATGTTCAGTACCTTGGGGATTGGCTATTGTATTTTCAGCAGGAGCCATGTTCTTCTATGGAGGAATGACTGGAAATGGGGCGTCTGTTATGCGGGCGGCAATTATGTTTGCCGTGTCTTTGGGGGCTTTTCTGGTAAAGAGAACTTATGATTTTTTATCAGCCATTTCTTTAGCAGCGATTCTTTTATTGTGCGAAAGCCCTTATTATCTTTATGATAGTAGTTTTTTACTTTCTTTTGGGGCAGTTTTAGGATTGGCAATGGTGTACCCCATTTTGTTTCAAAGGCGAAAACCAAAGAAGAGAACATGGTTGGGAGTGGTGGCAGGAGGTATGTGCTCTAGTTTTTCGGTATGGTTTCTATTGTTACCTTTAGTGCTGTATTTTTTTTATGAACTGCCAGTCTGGGGTATGATTCTGAGCATTTTTTTAATGCCTTTGTCTGAACTTTTGCTTTTATCTGGTATGGCGGGCGGACTGCTTGGGTGTTTTCCCATAGCATTGCCAGGAATATTGGCGGGACTTGGTGCTAGTGGTATTCTTGAAATGTTTTTAGTTATGGGGAGGATGCTGAAAACACTGCCAGGGTCTTTATGGATTGTAGGGCAGCCTGAACTATGGTGCTGTATGTTATACTATGGAGCTGCATTGCTGTTGCTTTTTATAAAAAGTACTTCTTATACAGGGAGGAGAGGAAAGTGGGTAAAAATCCTATATGGTATGGCAGTGGCGCTGCTGCTTTTTCCGTTTCCAAAGAACTCTTTAAAAATCACCTTTCTAGATGTAGGCCAAGGAGATTGTGCCTGCATACAAACTGCAAAAGGCAGCTGTTATTTGATAGATGGAGGCAGTACTACCGTGTCTAAAGTGGGGAAATACAGGATACTTCCTTTTCTAAAAGCATCTGGTGTAAGAAATATTCAGGGGATTTTTGTTTCTCATATGGATCAAGATCATGTAAATGGAATTCAAGAGCTATTAGAGATGGTAAAAACAAAAGAAACACAGATAAAGGTAGAACGTTTATTTTTATCTTTCTGTGCTGGTACAAAAGAAGAACTTGCAAATTTAGAGAAATTGGGAAAACAGGCAGGATGCCAGGTGATTTATATTCAAAAAGGGAGTAGAATTAAGGATAAAGATTTGTGCATTGAATGTCTTGGACCGGAGGAAATCTATGAGGATAGTAATGAAAGTTCTCAAGTTCTGCATGTTTCCCAGGGAGATGTTGATGTTTTGTTTACAGGAGATGTGGAAGGAAAGGGGGAAGAAGCAGTTTTGAATTTGCTTCAGGAATCCCAAATTACCTGGGAAGTTTTAAAGGTGGCTCATCATGGTTCAAAAAACTCTAGTAAAGAAGCGTTTTTAGACTGTGTGAGTCCCAAACAGGCGGTGATTTCCTGTGGAAAAAACAACTCTTATGGGCATCCACATAGAGAAGTGATAGAAAGGTTGGAGACAAGAACCGAGAGAATTCTCATTACCTGGAAAGAAGGGGCAATAGGAATGTATGTGAGAAATCCCTTCTTTTCAGACAAAGGAAATCATGATAAAATGAGCAGGAATCGAGAGAAAACCCTAGGGGGATTGGAATGAAAAGTTTACAGGAAGATATTAAAAATCAGGAGTTTAAAAAGGTCTATCTCTTGTGCGGAGAGGAAGATTACTTAAAAAAGCAATATAAAGAAAAATTAAAAAATGCGCTGGTTCCAGATGGGGACACCATGAATTTTTCCATTTTTGAGGGAAAGAAAACAGAGCCAAGAGCTGTCATTGATTTGGGTGAAACCATGCCCTTTTTTGCTGAAAGAAGGGTTATCTTTCTGGAAGATACAGGATTTTTTAAAAATCAGTGTCAAGATTTACCAGAATATCTGGGAGAATTGCCGGATTATTTATGTATGGTATTTGTGGAAAGTGAAGTAGATAAACGAAGCCGTATGTATAAAGCGGTAAAGAAGTATGGTCGAATTGTAGAATTTGGGCAGCAAGATAGCAACACCCTTATGAGATGGGTTCTTGGAATATTAAATCGCGAGGGGCGCAAAATTACCAGAAATGATATGGAATTGTTTCTTACTAAAACGGGAACAGATATGGGAAATATTGAGCGGGAGCTGGAGAAATTATTGTGCTATACCATGGGACGTGAGGTTATCACAAAAGCAGATATTGAAGCAGTATGCACGACTCAGATATCGAATCATATTTTTGAAATGATACGGGCAGTAACAGAGAAAAACCAGAAAAAAGCTTTAGACCTTTACTACGATTTACTGTCTTTAAAAGAGCCGCCCATGAGAATTCTTTTTCTTCTTGCTAGACAGTTTAATCTGATTATGCAGGTAAAGGAATTAACGGAGGAAGGGCATGATCAAAGCAGCATTGGGAAAAAAACAGGATTACAGCCTTTTGTAGTAAGAAATTATGCTGCATATGCCAGAAAGTATACTACACAAGCATTGCGCGAGGCCGTGGAGGAATGTGTAAATACAGAGACAAAGGTAAAAACAGGACTTATGACAGATACCATGAGTGTGGAACTATTGTTGGTAAAATTCAGTAGATAAAAAGGATAAAGAAAAGGCGTCGGACTGATGACGGGCAGTCCGGCGCCTTTTGATATAAATAAAATATATCTATAAATTATGCAAGTGTGTTTACAGCTTTAGATAAGCGTGAAACTTTTCTTGCAGCTGTGTTTTTGTGATAAACACCTTTTGTAGCTGCTTTATCAATAGTAGAAATTGCATTCTGTAATGCTGCAACTGCTGCTTCTTTATCTTTTGCTGCAACTGCTGCTTCTACTTTTCTGATAGAAGTTTTTACTCCTGATTTGATAGATTTGTTTCTCTCAGCTTTTTTTCTGTTTACTAATACTCTTTTTTTTGCAGATTTAATGTTAGCCAAAGCGTACACCTCCAAATATAATCTTTTCCAGTTTTATAATTTATCGTTTATCTTCATCGGAGAAGGACACGGTATTCTCCGATATTACATGCTTTTTTATTCTAGTTGATTTAAAGGCAAATGTCAATACATAAAATCCCTGAAACTGTAAAAAATAGAAGAAACAAGTATTAGGGAAAGGAAAAAAATAATGGCAATGGGAAGAATTCGTACAGATTTGGCATTGGAGACCAAAGAAAAATTTGAGGAGGAGCAGGTAGAAATTCGAGGCGTGGTGATTGAAGAGGACTACAACGAAGAGAAGGATATTAAGACTACTGTGGTAAAAATTGAGACGGAGAACGGAGCGAAGACCATGGGAAGGCCCCAAGGTATTTATATTACCATGGAGGCTCCTAATTTGTCTGTGCCGGATGAAGACTATCATCGGGAAATTTCTGGGGAACTTGCCAGACATATGAAGAAGCTGCTGCCTGAGAAGAAAGAATTACAGGCATTAGTAGTGGGACTTGGAAATCGGGAGATTACGCCGGATGCTCTGGGACCGGATGTAATTTCCAATCTGCGTATTACCAGGCATATTATCCAGGAATATGGAGCTATTGGGATAGGGGAACCCTGTGTACATTCTGTTAGTGGTTTGGTACCTGGAGTGATGGCTCAGACAGGAATGGAAACCATGGAAATTATTAGAGGGGTTGTAGAAGAGACAAAGCCAGATGTGGTTATTGCTATTGATGCATTAGCAGCCAGAAGTGTGAAAAGGTTAAACAGAACCATTCAGATCACAGACACAGGGATTCAGCCAGGTTCTGGTGTGGGAAATTACCGAAATGGATTAAATGAGGACACTCTTGGAGTAAAGGTCATTGGTATTGGCGTTCCTACGGTAGTCGATGCGGCAACCATTGTTCAGGATGCTATGGCACATTTACTGGATGCCCTAGAGGAACAAGAAAAAAAGGAATTTTTGGAAGAGATGATAACTCCTTCTCTACACAGCATGTTTATGACGCCAAAAGATGTAGATGAAACCATGAAACGGCTTTCCTATACCATATCCGAAGGTCTGAATCTTACATTTGCAAAGCAGAGGAATAATTGAAAAGGATTGTCTCATATATAGATATGAGGTGATCGATTGAAGAAAAAAAATACAGAACGAATGGTTTCTATTGTGTTGTGGATGATTATGGTGATTCTGGGAGCAGATATTGTGATAAAAGGATTAAAGCTGGATGAGGAAACCTGGGGGCAGATGATGCGTAAAGTGCAGCAGCAGACCATGGAAACCTATCTTCCAGGAGTGGTGGAGGAGCAGGAGGGGGAAACTGCTGTTACATGGCTGCTGAGACGAATAGGGGAGCAGATACCAGTATTTATGCCAGTAGAGACAAAAGAGCAGGGGATGCTTTTGGAAGATAGAAAAATCAGTAGAAAAATAGCAGAGGAGAATTCTGAATTTCTAGAGGCGAAACTCTTGGAGGAAAATCAAGAGGCAGGGCCTCCGGAATCAGGATATGAGAATACAGGAGGAGTGGATGCACAAAGTAGCCAGGCAGCTACAGAAGAAACTGCAGCAGCAGGAACTTTGGAAAAGGCGCCTGTGACAGACATTCCTTTAGAAAAATTTCAAGATTTTAATTTTGTTATGAGCAGTTTTTACACAGTAGATAAAACTACAAGTATTAACAGCGAACAGTTAAATGCACCAGAGTTGGTGCAAATGGATTTGCGGATGCAGACAGAGAGAGAACAGCCTCAAATTCTTATTTATCACAGCCATTCCCAGGAGGAGTTTATTGATTCTGTTCCAGGAGACCCGTCTACTACTATTGTAGGTGTAGGGGCATATTTGACAAAACTTTTGAGAGAATCCTATGGCTACAATGTGCTTCATGTTACAGATACCTTTGATATTGTAGATGGAAAACTGGATCGTAATCAGGCATATACCTTTGCTCAGGAACGCATCAGCCAAATTTTAGAGGAAAATCCTAGTGTAGAAGTCGTAATTGATTTGCACAGGGATGGCGTGCCAGAAGGCAAACGGCTGGTAACCAATGTGAACGGAAAAGAAACAGCGAAGATTATGTTTTTTAATGGATTAAGCAGGACCAACAAGAATGGGGAAATTACGTATCTTCCAAATCCCTATATTAAGGAAAACCTTGCTTTTTCATTACAAATGATGTTGGAATCCAAGAAATATTATCCGGATTTGGCAAGAACCATTTATCTTAGAGGATATCGATATAACCTGCATCTGCGGCCAAAAACATTGTTGGTAGAATGCGGTGCTCAGACCAATACGGTGCAGGAAGAGATGAATGCCATGGAACCGCTTGCAGATATTTTGAATAAGGTTTTAACAGGGACGTAAAAAAAGAAACAATGGACATTGAAAAAAGAAAGAAACAATGTTATATTTAAAGTTATATGCATTTAAAATGTCTGTAAAAAATAAGAAATAATTTCAGAAGAGAAAAGAAGAAAAAACGGAGGAAAAAAGTATGCAGGCAATGATTTTGGCAGCTGGTATGGGAAAGCGATTAAAAGAACTGACAAGCAATGCCACAAAATGTATGGTGGAGGTAAATGGTGTAACAATGATTGAGCGGATGCTCTCTCAGCTAGATAGAAGAAACCTGGAACGAATTGTGGTTGTAGTTGGTTACGAGGGCCAAAAATTAATGGATTATATTGAATCTCTAGAGATTCGTACTCCTATTATCTATGTAAACAATGAAATTTATTATAAAACGAATAATATCTATTCTCTGTTTCTGGCAAGAAATTATCTTACAGAAGATGATACGATTTTGCTGGAATCTGATTTGATTTTTGAAGATGCAGTGTTGCAAAGGCTTTTGGATAATCCGTATCCAAGCCTGGCACTGGTTGCAAAATTTGAAAGTTGGATGGATGGAACAGTCGTTACTTTGGATGAAGAAAATAATATTAAGAATTTTTTAGGGAAAAAGGATTTTGAGTTTCAGGAGATACCGAAATATTATAAAACTGTGAACATCTACAAATTCAGTAAAGATTTTTCCAGAAGTCATTATGTTCCATTTTTGGAGGCTTATAGTAAGGCATTGGGAAATAATGAATATTATGAACAGGTGCTCAAAGTAATTACCCTTTTGGATAAACCAGAAATCAAAGCGGAACCTTTGGGACAGGAAGCATGGTATGAAATTGATGATGTGCAGGATTTGAATATTGCAGAATCTATTTTTGCAGAAAAAGAAGAGAAACTGGATAAATTCAGCAAACGCTGGGGTGGATATTGGAGATATCCACAAATGTTAGATTTTTGTTATTTGGTAAATCCATTTTATCCGAATCAGAAGCTCATAGATGAGATGAAAGCGAATTTTGAAAGACTGTTATGTGAGTATCCTTCAGGCATGGAAATTAACAGTCTGTTGGCTGCAAAATACTATGGACTTCATAAAGAACAGGTTTGTGTGGGGAATGGAGCAGCGGAGTTGATTAAGGAACTGATGGAATCTGGTGAGGGAAAAATCGGAATGATTTATCCTACTTTTGAAGAATATCCAAATAGAAAAAATCAGGAGGAAATTGTACCATTTTTTGCTTCCAGGCCGGCATTTCGCTATACAGCAGATGAACTAATGGAGTTTTATGAGGATAAAGATATTCAGAGCCTTGTTTTAATCAATCCAGACAATCCATCTGGAAATTATATTGAAAAACAGGATGTGCTGAAAATGGCAGACTGGGCGCAAAGGAGAGGAATCATGTTTATTGTAGATGAATCCTTTGTAGATTTTGCAGATACAAATGAGCCTGCATCTTTATTAGAAGAGGAAATTCTTCAGAAATATAAAACTTTGGTTGTAGTTAAAAGTATTTCAAAATCCTTTGGAGTACCAGGCCTGCGTCTTGGAATTCTGGCATCTGGAGACGAGGAGATGATTTCTGTATTGAAAAAACGCATGTCTATTTGGAATATTAATTCCTTTGGAGAGTTTTACATGCAGATTTTTGAAAAATATAAATCAAATTATGAAGATGCGCTGGAAAGATTTAAAGAAGTCCGAAGAACGTATGTAAAGGAATTGTCTGCCTGTCCGTTTCTGGAGGTATTGCCCTCCCAGGCTAACTATGTTATGTGCCGCCTGATTGGAAATAAGACAAGCAGGGAACTGGCAGAAAATCTTCTGAATAAGTACAATATTTTGATTAAAGACTTGTCCAAAAAGAAAGGTTTTGAAGGAGAATCATATATCCGTCTGGCTGTGAAGCGTCCAGAGGAAAATCAGAAACTCATAGATGCCATGAGAACGGAATTTGGAGTGTGAAAGGCATGAGGGTTTGTGTTATTGGCGGAGGAAACATAGGAAGTGTTTTAGCAGGAGATATGGCTTTTCGTGGATATGAGGTGGATTTACTCACTGGAAAGCCAGAAAGTTGGAGTTATGAAATAGAAGTACATGATTTAGAGCAGGGAAAGGTGCATGTGGGTAAGCTTCACCAGATTACAGATTCCTTAGAAGTTCTTACACATGCAGATGTGATTTTTTCTACTTTACCCTCTAATGTTTTTTGTAAGAAAATCAAGGACATGGTTCCCTTTTTGAAAAAAGGTACTTATTTTGGAATCGTACCAGGAAGTGGCGGTTGTGAATTTTGCTGCCAGGATTTAATTGAGAAGGGTTGTGTGCTGTTTGGATTCCAGAGGGTACACAGTATTGCCCGAATACGGGAGTATGGGAAGGCAGTAAATGTAACTAGCAGGAAAAAAGAGGTTCAGATTGGTGCTATTCCAAGAAATAAAACAAAAGAAGCATGTGAAAAAGTGAAAGCGTTGCTTGGCATACCTGCAAGGGAAGTTGACAATTATTTGAATGTTACTTTGACACCTTCGAATCCTATTTTGCATACCACCAGATTATATGCGATGTTCCGCGATTATGAAGAAAATATGGTTTATGAACGTAATATTCAATTTTATGCAGAATGGAATGAGGAATCTTCAGGAATGCTTTTGGCCTGTGATCAGGAACTTCAGAATATCTGTAAAAAATTTTCAAAGTTGGACTTGCGGCAGGTGGTGTCTCTAAAGAAACACTATGAAGTGCAGGATCAAAAGCAAATGACTGAGAAAATAAGTCATATTCCTGCATTTCAGAATATCTGGTCCCCAATGGAGAGAAAAGGAACCGGATATGTACCAGATAAAAATTCCCGGTATTTTGAGGAGGATTTTCCTTATGGTTTGTGTATCATCAAGGCATTTGCAGTGATTGCACAGGAAAAGACCCCAAATATAGACTGTGTGCTGAAATGGTATGAAAAATTTTCTGGGGAGGAATATTTCCAGCAAGAAGCGTTTACTGGATCTAGTCTGAAACAATTAAACCTGCCACAGAATTACGGATTGTTTACGGTAGAGCAAGTGCAGCAGTTTTATGGATAGATTGAGGAAGAAATGTACACATGAGATTAACAGAATTTAAAGGAAAGAGTAATAATTTGCAGCTGCTGAAATTTTTGGCAGCTGTGTTTGTGGTGGCTAGTCATTCTTTTGCATTATCTGCCGGGAGTTCAGAGAATGAATGGTTTATGAAACTTACAGATGGACAGATGTCTCTGGGTGGTGCAGCGGTGTCTATCTTTTTTTGTGCCGGAGGATATTTTATAGCCAAGAGTATTAACCGTGTGCAAAATGGAATTACATATTTCAAAATACGAATACTTCGTATTTTTCCATGCCTTATGGTGGTGGTGTTTTTATCAGCCTTTTTATTAGGACCAATGGTAACAGAGTATAGTATCGGAGAGTACTTTAAAGATGCACAGGTGTATCGCTACCTACTCAATGGCGTATTGTTTTTGCAGCATAATCTTCCTGGGGTATTTCAGAATAACCCGTATTTATCCACCGTAAATGGGGTTTTATGGACATTGCCCATTGAATTTCTGTGTTATATAGGGTGTTTCATGATGTGGAAATTTAAATTTTTGGAGAAGAAAAGGTGTGGGGGTAGTATTCCGCTTGTGCTTCTGGGGACGGCGGGAATATATTTAGCAGCAGGTGAAGCAGGCATGACTGCGCTGATATCAACAATCAGACCTATGCTTTTGTTTTATATGGGAATTTTGTTTTTTGTATACAAGGATAAGATTGTTTTTACAAAACCTGTTCTTTTGGGGCACATAGCGATATTAATTTTGTCTATTCCCCTGCATATGGTCAATGTCGCTATGGTGTTGTGTTTTCCATATGTTTTATTTTATTTGTGTTTTGCTGTGGAGCAGGTATCTGATAAAGTAGGAAATGCGGGAAATATTTCCTATGGGATTTACTTGTGTGCATATCCAATACAACAGGTGATTGTATGGATGCATGGAGGAACTATGTCACCATATTGGAATATGGTATTAGCAATTCCTTTTGCTATTGCGGGCGGATATCTTTTATATCGATATGTTGAAAAGCCACTTATGAATTTCAAAAGAAGAAGTCTTGCCTAGAAGTTCAGATAGGATTATAATGAAAAAATGGAAGGAAACAAGAGAGAAAATGGGAAGAGAATATGATGCGTATACATTGAAAGCAGTTCAGGAAATTGAACTGAAGATGTTAGAATGCTTTTTAGAAATTTGTGAAAAA
Organism: uncultured Bacillota bacterium; assembly: GCA_905200905.1. Lineage (GTDB taxonomy): Bacteria > Bacillota > Clostridia > Lachnospirales > Lachnospiraceae > Blautia. The sequence continues at coordinate 9,320 of CAJKMA010000028.1, read as the reverse complement.
CATGATTTGACATATTTCGCTTTTGCTGGCACTGGAATCGGAGCTTTACGACATGGAGGATTTATTCCTTGGGATGATGATATTGATATCAACATGCCAAGAAAGGATTTCGAGAAATTTGTGGAAATTGCTAACAGAGAATATGGAGACCGTTATTATTTCTTAAACGCCGCAACGGATAAGAATTATCCTCTTATGACTACCAGATGGTGTAAAAAAGGAACGGTTTTCTGGGAAGAGCCGTTGAAAGATGTTCCTTGTAAGTTTGGAATTTTCTTGGATTTATATCCAATGGATGAGGTCAGCGATGATCCCCAAAAGTTGCGACGTCAGGCTATGTCTGCCTGGTTTTGGAGTAAAATCATGATTCTGCGAGAAGTTCCTTATCCGGTATTACCTTTTCAGGGTATGACAAAAAAAGTAATCCATGGCATTTGTGCCTGCGCTCATGTGGTTTTAAAGACTTTTCATGTCTCTCATAACTGGCTGTATAGAAGATGTATGGCTGCCTGTACCAAATATAATGGTACTGGAACGAATACGCTTGGTTATTTATGCAGTTCAAAACCCTATGAGGATGTTCTGAGAAAAAGCCAGATTTATCCTTTGAAAAAGCTAAAGTTTGAACATTTGGAATTGAATTTTCCAAATAAAATCGAAGAAATGCTTACAGAAACATACGGAGATTATATGAAACTGCCACCAGTAGAAAAGAGGAAAAATCATTTTCCTTATCGTTTGGAATTAGGTGATTATACGCAGGGGGAGAAAGGCTGAAAGTAAATAAGTATGGATAAAAATATACAAAGTCAAGTAAAGAAAGATTATTTCTGGAATACTATGGGAAGTGGGATTACTGCAGTATTCTCGGTTGTTGTCTTGTGGGCAGTGACCAGAATTATGGGGCCTTATGTGGGCGGAATCTTCGCTTTTGGATATGCCGTTTCCCAACAGCTTCAGACAGTGGGAGCCTATGAGATTCGTACCTACCAGGCCACGGATGTCCGTGAGGTTTTTAAATTTGAAACTTATCTGGCAGCAAGAATTGTTACCTGTATGGCAATGATTCTTTGTGCTGTGGTATATGGGTTTTATCACGAAGGCTTTACAGAAGATGCTGTAGTTTTGATTCTCATCTGCATGTTAAAAGTTTTTGATGCATTTGAAGATGTATTTCATGGAATGTTTCAGCAGCATAAGAAGCTTTATATAGCAGGAAAAGCCCTTTTCTACAGAATGCTGATTACAATGCTTGGCTTTGTTATATTCCTATATATTACAAAAGACCTTTTGGTATCTTGCATCCTTACGATTATTATTTCTACAGTCGCAGTTTTTTGTTTGAATGTTCCGGAAGCAAAAAAAATGGTTTCTATTCGCGTTAAATTCCGATGGGGGCAGATTAAGGGACTGCTGATATCCTGTTTTCCGTTATTTGTGGGAGCATTTGTACTTCAATATCTCAGTAATCTTCCTAAGTATGGAATGGATCAGTATATGTCTAAGGAATACCAAACCTATTATTCTATTTTATTTATGCCGGCATTTGTGATTAACCTGTTTAGTGGATTTGCTTTTAAGCCGCTTCTCACCTCTCTGGCAGAAAATTGGGTGGGAAATCAGAAAAGCAAGTTTATGGGTACCATTGTAAAAGGGCTTATGATTGTAGGAGGACTGACCGTGGTTGTTATAGGAGGCGGCTATCTTTTGGGAATTCCTGTGCTGTCCTGGATATATGGTGTGGAGCTGGCTCCTTATAAGACCGAATTTATATTGCTTCTTTTAGGAGGAGGCTTTAGTGCGGCAGGAGTTATTTTATATTATGGACTTATGGTTATGCGATGTCAAAAGTTGATTCTATATGGATATATCCTTACCTTGTTGATTTCTCTGCCGTTTTCAGGTATGATGACTCAACAGTGGGGAATGTTAGGAGCATCCTTGCTGTATGTTGGATTGATGCTTTTAAGATGTATCATTTTGGTATTCTCTATATGGTGGGGAATGAAAAAAAGTGGAAAAAGGAGATTTGACTCATGAAATATTCTGAGCAAAATCATACATTTGTAGTATGTGCATATAAGGAAAGCCCGTATTTGGCAGCGTGTATTGAATCATTGCTCCAGCAGACGAAAAAGAGCAGGATTTTAATTTCTACTTCAACACCAAATGATTTGATAAAGGAAATTGCAAGAAAATATCAGCTGCCTGTGGTAGTAAATACAGGAAAAACCAGTATTGCGGATGACTGGAACTATGGATGCAGTAAGGTGGAAACAGAACTGTTTACCATTGCCCATCAGGATGATATTTATGAAAAAAACTATCTGGAAGAGACATTGAAACACTTAAACAGGGCAGAGTATCCATTGATTGCTTTTACGGATTATGGGGAATTGCGTAGTGGACAGGCATGCTTAGAAAATACTCTTTTAAAGGTGAAACGTCTGATGTTAAAGCCCCTTACAGTGGAACGGTTCTGGAAGAGTAAGTGGGTACGTAGAAGAGTATTGTCTTTTGGAGACCCCATTTGTTGTCCATCGGTTACGTTTGTGAAGGAAGCGCTGCCAGAAAAAATTTTTACATTTGGGTATCGCAGCGATGTGGACTGGCAGGCCTGGGAGAGAATTTCAAAAATGAAGGGCTCCTTTGTATATGTAAAGCAGCCACTTATGTATCACAGGATTCATGAAGAATCAGAGACTTCCAAGGTGTTGGGAGATCATGCTCGTAAACAGGAAGATTACGAGATGTTTTGTAAATTTTGGCCCAGTCCTATTGCAAAATGTCTGGTAAAACTATATACTCTTGCAGAACACAGTAATGAGTCATAAGGATAGGAAAAAATGAAGGATAAATTAAAAAAACTGATTATAATTCCCGCCTATAATGAGAGCGAGTGTATTGAAAAAACCATTGAAAATATTGAAAAAAACGCAAAAGACTTTGATTACATTATTATTAATGACTGTTCTACAGATAATACCAGAGAAATTTGTGAAAGAAATGGTTTTCATATTATTAATCTGCCTGTCAATTTGGGGATTGGAGGCGCGGTTCAGACGGGATATATCTACGGTATTCGTTATGGATACGATATGGCAGTTCAGGTAGATGGGGATGGGCAGCATGATGCAGCGTTTTTACAAAAAATGGCAGATTGTCTGGAAGAAACAGGGGCAGATATGGTCATAGGTTCCCGATTTATTGAAAAACAGGGATTTCAGTCTACAGGTGCAAGACGTATTGGAATTCGTTTTTTTACCTGGCTTATTCGTATTATGACAGGGAAAACAGTAACAGACCCAACATCCGGGCTTCGTATGGTGAACCGGAAGGTAATGGGAGAATTTGCAAAGGACTATCCCAAGGATTATCCAGAGCCGGAAACAGCAGTTACAGTGCTGCATTCTGGTATGAAAATTGAGGAAATTCCTGTTGTAATGAAAGAACGTGCAGGGGGTGTTTCCTCGATTTCCATGAAGAAGTCGGTTTATTATATGGTGAAGGTGTCCATGGCGATTATTATTGAACGAATGAGGAGGCGGAAGTGATGAATATGCGTACACAAATTTTAGTTGTAGGTATAGCGCTGATTTTTCTGGCAGTGATTTTGCAACAGGTGCGCAAACAGAAACTAGGGTTGCGCTATGCACTTTTGTGGATTCTGCTTTCAGTCAGCATTTTAGTTATGGGCTGCTTTCCACAGTTGATTACTACAATTTCCAGACTTTGTGGCATTCAGACTCCAGTAAATATGCTGTTTTTTATTGGCATTTGTTTCTTGTTGGTGATTATTTTTTCTCTGTCAACAGCACTTTCCAGAAATTCTGAAAAACTGAAACGTCTGACACAGGAAATGGGATTATTAGAAGAAAGATTGAGGAACATCCAAAGTGAAGAACATGAGTAAACGGAAACATATAATTTGGATTTTAATTTTGGGAGTGTTTTTATTCCTTTTTCTGTACAAATATGGAGGAACCAGAGTAACGCCACGTCTGGGAGATGCGGTTGGTTATCTGACTACAGTGGGCGAATCCAGAGCAGAGGAAGTACTGGAGTTAAAGACCGGGGATATGTATAAACAGACAGTTACTGGAACCAGAGATGAAATAGTTGGGTTTTCTATTCGGTTTGGGACTTATGGGCAACAGGTGGAGGGAAAATTAAAAGCGACCTTTTCAGATGTTTCAGGGGAAACTATTTACGGAGAAGAAATCTTTGATACAAAGGATTTAATTGATAACCAGTACCGCCTGTTTTTGCTGGATCAAGTGATTACAGATGGTTTACAGAAGGAATATGAGATTTCATTGGAAGTTCTGTCTCTGGAAGAAGGAAAACAGCTGTCCTTGTTTGCATCAGATGAGAATATTTATGAGAAGGGAGATCTCACTTATCAGGATAAGGAAGTAAAGAATACAGATATTGCCTGCCAGCTTGCTGGTACTTCTGGTTTTATGCAGAAGTGGTACTGGATTGTATGCGCTGTTATTATAGTGGGATTTCTAGCATTTGCTTTTGGAGCATTTGTAAAGAAGTGCAAGTTAGAGTACATTTATCTGACCCTTGGTCTTACTTTTGGAATGGTGTTTGTTCTCTCTTTGCCTCCGTATACTGCACCGGATGAGGGAACTCACATTTCCACAACCTATGCCTTTGTAAGTGAATTTTTAGGTGAGGATCCTATTTTTGATGAGGCAAATCATGTAATCAGTCGTGGGACTGATGGAGATATAGGCGGTGAAGCCCAGGTGAGTTTAGTAAAGTTCCATGATCTTTATGAAGCAGTCAAGTATCCCAGTGGAGACTTGGAACGAGATTTTGCAAGAGGAGGTAAACTGGATGTCCCATTTACCTGCTACTTACCTCAGATTTTAGGTGTTTTGCTAGGGGTACTTTTAAAATTTAGCGGATTTTGGACCTTGTATTTAGGAAAAGTATTTGCCATGTTGTTTTTTACAATATGCATCTTCTTTTCGATTAAGTTGATTCCTTGGGGAAAAATGGTAATTATGACGGTTGCTCTTTTACCTATGTCTATGGAATTGGCAAGTTCTTTTTCTTACGATTGTGTGTTAAATGCACTTTGTATTTTATTTATTAGCTATACACTACATTTGATTTGTAAAAAGGACAAGGTGACATGGAAGGATTTCCTGTTCCTTGGAATTATTATCTGTGTGATTGCGCCATGTAAGATGTTTTATTTTCTGATTGCTGGAATGCTGTACCTGATTCCAAAAGAAAAATATAAGAGTAAGAAAACTTATTGGATGATGAATACAGGAATTCTTGTGGCAGGTTTGGCTGTGCTGATTATTATGCGGTTCCAGTTTTTGACAAGCCATGTGGGGGGTGCAACACCAAGTGCCATAGAAGATGCCACAGTGAATTACTCTATTGCAACAATTTTAGGAGACATTCCTCATAGTATTAGCGTATTGTTTAATACTGCTATTATTAAGAGCGAGTTTTACTATAATTCTATGTGGGGTAATCAGCTGGGAAGCCTTCAGGTTTATATTCCAACATTTGTGATTACCAGCTTTGTTCTGGTACTCTTTACAGCGGGTGTCTGCACAACAAGAGAAGAAAGAGTTATTTATGAACCAGATGCAAAATTTAGATTGGTGAATCTGGGATTGAGTCTCTTGATGTTTTTAGGAATTTTAGCAGCACTGTGGATTGGATGGACACCAGTTACTTATGGAGTAATTGAAGGAGTTCAGGGACGTTATTTCCTGCCATTTTTACCTATGATATTCTTGTCCATGAGAAACAAGACGTTTCTTTTACAGAAAAATATCGACAGAGGGCTGTCTGCGGTACTGTTTGCAGGGCTGACATTTACCTTCCTGTATATGATACCGTATATTGTTCAATAGAAAATTACCATGATTAAAAATCCTCTTTTTCTGATGATAAAGAAAAAGAGGATTTTTTTAATTTCTTGTCATAGAAAGTTGGGCGAATTATAATAAAAAGCAAAGAAAAAGGAGGAAACCAGTATGAGAAAAATTACCGTAGCACTTGCTGGACTTGGAAGCAGAGGAAAGGACACCTATGCCAAAACAGCAAAACTGTTTCCGGAAAAGATGAAGATTACAGCAATTGCAGATATAGATCCAGAAAAAGTGAAAGAAGTTGCAGAGGAGTACCAGATTCCAAAGGAATTCTGCTTTTCCAGTGCAAAAGAGCTTCTGGCACAGGAGAAGCTTGCAGATGTGATGTTTATTACCACACAGGACCGGCAGCATGTAAGCCATGCCATTCCGGCACTGGAAAAAGGATATGATCTTCTGCTGGAAAAACCAATCTCACCCAAATTAGAAGAATGTAGAGAGCTTTTAAAGACAGCACAGAAGTATGATAGAAAGGTTGTGGTCTGTCATGTGCTTCGCTATACACCATTTTATACCAAATTAAAAGAGATTCTGGATGCCGGGCAGATTGGGGAGGTTGTGACGGTTATGGGAATTGAAAATGTGGGTTACTGGCATCAGGCTCACAGCTTTGTACGTGGTAACTGGAGAAATTCCAACACGACCAGTCCTATGATTCTTCAGAAATGCTGCCATGATATGGATTTGCTGCTGTGGCTTACCGGAAAGACTGCAAAATCCGTTTCTTCTTACGGCAGTACCTATTTGTTTAAAGAAGAAATGGCACCCAAAGGAGCTGCTTTGCGGTGCATGGATGGATGCAGCATAAAGGAAACATGTCCTTTTGATGCGGAGAAGATTTATCTTACCAATGAAAAAACAGGTGTGGAGAAGGGAAATACAGACTGGCCCTGCAATGTACTTACTTTAAATCCTACTTCGGAAACGGTGCGAAAAGCAATCAAAGAAGGCCCTTATGGCCGCTGCGTGTACCACTGTGACAACAATGTGGTGGACCATCAGGTGGTAAATATCTGCATGACAGACGGCAGCACCATGAGCTTTACTATGAGTGGGTTTACAGAGAAAAATTCCAGATTTACGAAATTTATGGGAACGAAAGGAGAAATCCTTGCGGATCTTTCTGAAAATACCATTCAAATCCAGGAATTTGGAAAAAAGCCTGAGATCATTGATGTATCAAAACTTTCCGAAGATTTTTCAGGACATGCAGGCGGTGATAACCGGATGGTGGAAGAATTTCTTGATATGCTTCTGGCTGGAAAAGAACCGGAGAAATCCATGACTACCCTGGAACGGTCACTGGAAAGCCATTATATCGCATTGGCAGCAGAGCAGTCACGGCTGGATGGCGGAAACGTTGTGGATATGGATGAGATAAGGAGACAAAATGATTGACTGGAACGAACAACAGCAGTGGACTGTAGGCGATATTGTCCGCAGGATGCGGGAAGAGGCGAAAATAGGCCTGGAGCAGCTTTCAAGGGGTTTGTGTTCCGTGGCAACTCTGAGCAGGATCGAAGCAGGAGAGCGGGAAATGGATCTTTTGCTGGCATGGAGAATCTTTCAGCGTCTTGGTTATAAAATAGATAAGTATGAGCTTTATGCCACAGAAGAAGAACTGCAGCAGTGGGAACAGAGAAGCCAGATGGAAGAATTGGCATCCAGGGAAGATACAGAAAGACTGGCTTGTGCCATTCAAACGTACAGGCAGCAGTGGGGAAAAAGAGTAGAAGAAAAACCTTTGCAGAGACAGTTTCTTGCATATATGCAGGGACTTTTGGACATGCAGAAAGGGGATTTTCAAGAAGCAAAAGAGTTGTTAGAAGCTGCTGCTGAGGAAATCGTTCCAAGCCGGGAACAGATGGTAGGAAACGCTGCACTTGGGGAAATGGAACTGGAAATCCTCAATGCTCTTTCGGATATTTATGAGCATATGGGTGAAGTAGAAAAAAGTGAGAAATTCAGGGAAATGCTCCTGGAAAACATAGGGCGTGAGAAAAAAAGAGTTAGAATCTATTTGAAATTATATACAGAGCTTTTCTGCAAACACGCCAGAAATATGATGGAGACGAAAGGCAGTGTCAGAACCCTGAATGCAGCGGAAACATGCCTGCAGATACTGCAGGAAGAAAAGAAAACCTGTTGTTTGCCGGAATTGCTGCATATACAGGCAAAATGTCTGGAAGATCTTTTTCAGAAAAAGGGGGAAGTAAAGGAGGGTATGCTGAAAAGCTGGCAAAAGGCATACTATATTTACCGCTTGTATGAAAAACCGGAAGAGGCAGAGAAAATCCGAAAATACTTGGAGGAAATCTATCAATGGGATTGTATTATATAGGAGAGGTCATAAAACGGACAAGAGAAAGCCTGGGCATGACACAGGAAGAGCTGTCAGAAGGTATCTGTACTACAGAAACCTTATCCAGAATCGAGACGGGAAAACGGACACCCAACAGGGCAAATTTCAAAGCATTGATGGAGCGTATGGGAAGGTGTGGGGAAAAATATTTTCCCCATATCAGGGTAGAAAGTTATAAGAAAATGGAACAGTGGGAGAAGATTCTCCAGCTTAACCAGTCTCATCAGTTTGAAGAAGCCTTAATGAAGCTGGAAGATTTTGAAGAGCATTTGGATTTGGAAGATAAAGTAAACAGGCAGGCAGTCATGCGGCTGAAGGCACTGTGCAGGTATAATCTGGGTGAGATCAGTGCAAAAGAAAAGAGAGTAAAATTAAATGAAGCACTGCGGCTTACCATTCCTCATTGGGATGGGAAAAATGTCCCTAAGGGAGTGTTTACCAGGACAGAGTGTGGGATAATTTGTAACATTGCGGTTTCCTATATGCAGGAAGAAAATTATCAAGAAGCATTGGATATCATGCGGCAGATGCAGAAATATTTTGAAACAACAAGGATGAATGAAGAAGAAAAATGCGTCAGCGAAGGGCTTCTATTGTCAAATCTGGCACAGTGCCTGGGGAGAAGTGGAGAGACAGAAGAAGCCCTGGAAATAGAGGAGAAAGAAGCAAAAAGATATATGAAACATGATATGGCAGGAAGACTTTATGGGAGTTTGTATAATATTGCCTATGCGATGGAAGTGCAGCGTAAGGATAAAGAAGCCTGCAAGGAAAAGCTGGTACAGGCTTATTACATGGCAGACTTCGCGGGTGATATCAGAATCAAGGGCCATATACGGAAACATTTTGAAGAGAGGTATGGGGAGTTCAAGGTTTAGTCTTTCTCTTTTGAGGTTTTTGGAAAAAGTTTTCCGAAAACGTCATGGATTTTTAAAAAACGGATTAGTATAATACGGACTTAAGGACACGTATTTTTAAGGGAAAAAGGAGGATGACCACATGTTGAAAACATCAGAACTTTGTATTGTAGAAATCCCGTTAAGGGTTCG
>CAJKMA010000027.1 GCA_905200905.1 uncultured Bacillota bacterium | reverse complement strand
GTACACCCCTGTTCCTACAGTTCCAAGCCCAAGAAGTGCTGCATGTAATACTTTTCTACTCATTCTCTTTTACCTTTACCTTTTCCACATCTACACGCTCTATATAGCCTTTTTTCATTTTATTGCTGCGTTTTAATGCTTTGCTCCATCCACCTACTTTATTATATACCCAGAATGAATGGGACAGAACGGTCTTTGCCTTTCCAATCTTATCTTTGGCAGTGCCACCGTAAATACTTCCTCCACATTCCAGCTTGGTTCCCTTCATAATATGCATAATCAAGTCTGATTCACAAGTTACATCATCTGGTATTTCTGTGTACGCCATCCCAATACAATCTGCCCTATGGGCATCGCTGCCACCGGTTCCAGGAAGATCATATTTTTCAGCAATGGCTTTTGCCTTATCGTTCACAGACTGCGGCTCGCAGGCATTAAAAGTCTCCATAAAATCGAATTCTTTTATAATATCGGGATTTCTCTGATATGCCTTTGCATTCATAAAGCTCATGAATTTCTCACCGCATGGATGTGCCGGTCCTAAAATCCCACCGTAATTATGAACAATTGGAATCAGCATTTGCAAAGGCATTCCACGGAGCTCTAAAAGTCTCAGTTTAATATTCTCCGGCATAATCACAATGATATGTCCTGCATCTAAGGTATCATACTCAACTCCCTTTAAAACCAGGAAATCGGTATATTTATCCCCTTTAATATTCCGCTTCCATTGTCGATATCCGCCATACGAATCGTGATCTGTTACCAACATCCCTCCAAATCCCTGACTCCGCAGCATACGGATATATTCTTCTATCGGAACCTTTCCATCAATAGAACCTTCTTTTGTATGGCAATGCATGTCAATTTTCATGACAACATCTCCTTTCACGAACTTTTATCACAGACCAAATCTCTGTCTCATAGCCCCAAGTTTTTCTTTCGGAAGAACCAGATTAAATCCCTGAGGATTCACGGCTATCCCCTTTGCCACTGGAATGATTACCTTTTCCAGGTTTTCAAAAGTCACCAGCATGCCTGTAAATTTCTTGTCTTTATTAAATTTTCTAAATTCCTCTGCATCAGAAAAGACCGGCTGGTAAATATCTCCATTTGAAGTCTTGATATATGGAACCTGCACATTTTCAGAACTCTGTCCTTGTTCTGGCTTGTTGACTGCTACAAGATATTTGCTTTTTACCAGATTTGCTGCTGTCTCTTCTTCCAGCTCTTTTAAGTTTTCTTTTTCTTCCATTTCCACACCACGGCGCAGCTCCTGCATGAAATAAATACCAGAAAGCTGAAGTTGTGGATTCAAGAGTGGCCTTTTCTCTTCCGGAAGTTTTGAAAAATCAGGTTTTTTCACAATTTCTTCCAAATCCAGTTCTGTTTTCTGTCCTTTTTCAAAGTATACAACACTGTTGACCCCCAAGGTATATAAAACCGTATAAAAGCTCAAGAAACTCTGATTTTCTACACGGATAGAAGCAATGGGGTTCTTTTTTTCTACCAGTGGTTTTACAGCTTCTTCCAAGTTTTCTTTTTCCTCAAAAATCCAAATCTGATCATTAAAACTTTCCGGATCACAAATAACAAAAGGTAACCTTGTGGCTCTGGAAAGTATGGTAAATACCTCCTTTTGTGTCTGAATTTTCCGAATCAGTTCAAGTCTTGCGTTATCCATTTCTTTTTCTCCTGTTGTAATCTATTCTATGTCTATTATACACCATTTTCTGATTTTTGTCCCCTGTTATTTCTTTCCGTCAAAAAATAACAGACTAAAAAAAGCCACTTCACCTTCGCAATAATATTCCATTCCACAGGCTTTTGCCAGAGCATCTACCTGAATACAATAAGCGGACAGGCAGGAGGCTTTTTTCTCTGGAAATCTACAAGCCTTTCCTTCTTTTTTAGCACAGGGACTGCAAAGTCCGCATGGGCCTGCCATAGCAGGAAGATATGTTTCCAATTCTCCTTCTACTTTATGGATTAGATTCCAAGTCATTTCATTATGATGATACTTGATTCCCTTTGTCTCCTCATCATCCATGATATTTTTCACAGGGGTAATGGTCTGAAGCACCAGGGCACGAGAAAATTTCAATGCTCTCTCTTTTAATTCCTCCAAAGTTCCACAGGCAGGCGGACAGGAATAATTATTATCATAATTGCCACAGTAATTCATCTCACAGAATTGCCGGAATCTGCTGTCAAAAATCAATTTATCAGTTTCTATGATACACACATGGTCAAATCCACATAACTCTGCCTGGTTTAATAATTTATCTTCTGTCATATGCATCTTCCTTTCCTTTTATGTATAAAAAAATTATAACACAAATGCAGACAACATATGATTCTTTTTTGCTCTTTTGTGTATGGTCTATTTTGTCCGAAAAAAAGTAGACTTTCATCTGCCAATTGACAAATAAAGCCTACTTTTTAATAGACAATATCTTTTATTTACAAACCTCATCATACAAATTTCTTCCTTCAGAATCAATCACCACGATAACCGGAAGATTTTCTACCTCTAGTTTGCGGATTGCTTCTGTCCCTAAATCTTCGTATGCAATAACTTCTGCTTTTTTGATACATTTAGAAAGAAGTGCTCCGGCACCGCCTACGGCTGCGAAGAATACAGAACCATTTCTTACAATTGCATCTGTTACTTCCTGTTTTCTTCTTCCTTTTCCAATCATTCCAGTAAGTCCCAGGTCAAGCAGTCTTGGTGCATATTTATCCATACGACTGGCTGTTGTAGGACCTGCGGAACCAATGGGACGTCCCTCTCTTGCCGGAGTCGGTCCCATATAGTAAATCACATTGCCATCCAACTCAATAGGAAGTTCTTCTCCTCTGTCCAATGCCTGAGACATTCTCAAATGTGCCGCATCTCTTGCTGTATAAATTGTTCCTGTAATATAAACATAATCCCCTGCTTTCAGGGTCTTTACCTCTTCTTTATCTAGAGGTGCCTTCATATATCTGTCCATTCTTTTTCCTCCATGTTTTTAACTGTACAAGTCCAGTGTGTCCAACTGATACACTAAATGGTTCTGGCAATGTGACGGTTTACATGGCAGCAAATGTTGATTGCTACCGGAAGTCCTGCGATATGTGTTGCATAGGTGTTGATATTTACAGCAAGAGCTGTGGTATCGCCGCCTAGACCAGCAGGTCCTAAACCGATTTCATTGATTTTTGCCAGTAACTCTTCTTCCAGTTCTTTTACATGAGGTAACTCAGAATGTACACCGATTTCCCTAGTAAGGGCTTTTTTAGCCAGAATTGCCGCTTTTTCAAAAGTACCGCCGATGCCAACACCTACAACTACCGGTGGGCAGGCATTTGGGCCGGCTTCTTTTACTGCATTTACAATTGCTTCTTTTACGCCTTCTACACCATCAGCAGGTTTCAGCATACAGATTTTACTCATATTTTCACTGCCAAAGCCTTTCGGTGCCACAGTAATCTCCACCTGATCTCCAGGAACGATTTCATAATGAATGATAGCAGGTGTGTTGTCTTTTGTATTCACACGAAGAAGCGGATCTCCCACTACGGATTTTCTCAAATACCCTTCCTGGTATCCCTGACGTACACCTTCATTGACTGCGTCTTCCACACTGCCGCCTTCAAAATGTACATCCTGTCCCACTCTCAGGAATACAACTGCCATACCGGTATCCTGGCAAATAGGAATCATATCTTCTCCTGCAATATCTAGGTTTTCCAAAAGCTGTCCAAGAATCTGTTTTGCAAGAGGTTTTGTCTCCCTTTCATGAGCAGATCTCATAGCCTTATCCATATCTGGTGCCAGGAAATGATTTGCCTGAATACACATTTCTTTAATATTTTCTGTTAAAAGTTCTACATTTACGCTGCGAACCATGGTTTTCTTCCTCCACTTTTCTGTTCTTACCTTGGGTGATCACTTAAATGCCCACTGATGTCAATACGGTTAAAGTCCTTGATATCTTCTGATTGATGTTTACCAAGCATTCCAATAAGCATATAATATCCGTTCCTGGGATCCTGGGGATACTCTTTTACTAATGTAAAATCTGTAATTTTCCCTGTACTGGAAATATGCATTCTAGGTCCCAGACATTCCAGAACATAATTTCCTATCTGAACATGATTTTCGTCATAATAAGAAACCGGCAAGTCTTTTTTTACTGCTTCTCTTACTTTTGCCTCTAATTCATACAAATCTACATCCGGTTTCTGCTCAAATTCCAACACAAATCCATGGCGTACATCAGATCTTGGACCATCCTGTGCATAGCCCTCCCCCATAAAATGTACACATAAATCCTCTAATGTATGAGCTGCTTTCCTGTAAATAACAGATTTATGAACAATCTTAGCAATGTTTTCCGGACGAGGTCCAAACATATTGGGTCTGGTAATAATGATTTCTTCACCGATTCCCACCAGTAAATCCGCATTACGGTTTAAAAATGGGAAAATCAACTCAAAATGCTCTACAATTACAATCTTTCCATGCTTTGCTGCATCCAGAATCGCATCTGCTAGCACATGCATCTGAGTAAAAGCGGATTCAAAGCGAATATCTAGATGGTACGTATGTGGGGAAAATGGATCCGCCATATCTTCATGAAGAAGAGGAAGGGGCCGGATATTTACACCCTCATCATCATTGGTAAGGTCAAGCCCTGGAAACATACCTTTAATCAAAAGACTTTTTCCTGCCCCGGCATCTCCGATGATTCCTACAATGTGGTCAAATGGGCTTAGGTACATCTGGCTTAACTGCATTCCCAAGTCTGCCATACGGCGATTTCCCCTGGGTGCAAAATAATAACTGTACAGGTTTCCATCCTGCATTTGTCTTGAATATGCCATATTTTTTCCTTTTTATGTGCCAGAATAGCCAGAACCGTTTTCTGAAAGGGAAAACAGATCTGGCATATTCTTTTTCTCATTCTTTATTAGTTCTTTCGTGCTTTTCTAAGAGCCAGGATTCTCTCCATTTCATTGTAAACAATCATATAGCCCTCGTCAACACCCATACCTGGTTTTGCAAGAATCTGGTCTGGCTTTGTAGCCATTGCACAGTTTACACAAACCTGTGCGGAACGGTCTGTTTCGTTGCAGGTTCCACCCTGGTAAGCACCAAAACCTTTTTCCTTACAATACAGAACAGCTTCTACAATATTGTTGATTCCACCAAGGTCAGGAGTCTTAATCTGAGCCATATGACCAGCTTTGTTATCTGCGAAGTATTTAACATCTTCCAGAGTATTACACCATTCGTCAGCAACCAGCTCTACATTAATGCCTCTTCTGTCAACTTCTTCTCTAAGTCCTTTCAGGCAGAGCATCTGTTTTTCTCTTTCTTCTGCATCCATAGGTCCTTCAATTCTCAGTTTGAAAGGTTTTGCAGCTTCTTCCAGCTCTGCAAGGTAATCAGCCATTGCTTTGAAGTTGTCCACACCGAAAATTGCTCCGATGGTACCATATACATCGATATGGAAAATTGGCATATAATTTTCATCATTGCGGAGCTTCTGAACACGTTCACTCAACCATTTTACATAGTCTTTTAACAGTTCTCCGTGTTCACCTAATTTTAATTTTACGTTATTGATCAGTGCGTGAGGCATAACTGCTGCACCTTTTAAGATCATCTTGTCTGCATTGTCATATCTATTGTCACCAGACTGTGTAAATACTGGGATTGGTTCTTCAGATACTGTTGTGCCATATTCATCAGCAACAACCTCGCACATCAGTCTCTTGCTGGATTTTGCAACAGCGTCAAGGATTGCCTGGCTTACACCGTAACGGATTGCTGTGTGCAGTCTCTTTCCATCAACCTGGATAGATTCTAACATTTCGCATAATCCTTTGAAGCTGTCAGCTTCTTTTCCAACCAGCTCAGGTTTGATATATTTGTCAATAATCGGAATAAAATCTTCAGCCAGGAATAATGGGTCACGTCCGCCTGCTCCTGAGTACTGAACAGCTGCACAATCGCCCCATGCAATCTGTCCATCTTCCAGAACTAACATAACAGAAATCGCTTCACCAGCCTGTCTTACAGATTTGAATCCTGGTGTTACTGTTTCTCCGAAATAAGCTGCACCATCAGAAACAGCTCCTTGTTTAATTGCTCTCTGGTCATCAAAGAAAAATCCGGTTCTTGCTTTAGAACATACAACGTCTACTATTTTCATGATTATCAATCTCCTTTTTACTATGCTCAGTCCATTTAAAACTCCTTCTCCCCGGGTATGGCGGGTTCATGCTTTTCTTGCTCAAAACCGTTTTTAATTCGCCGAAAAGCACAAACCCGTCATCCCCGGGAGATAACAGACTCCTAATGGACTGGGATATCGTACTATGTTTCTCATTTGCATACGCAAGAAAGCCTCTTGCCTTCTGCCTATATATATGTTTTTCTTTTACCACAACTGTTATCCCATCCACCGTAGGTGACTGGTGTGGTCTTTTCAGGCGAATCCTAAAACGGTTTTGAGCCTGAAAAGACCATACCTGCCACCTGCAGGGATGAACACAACTCTTTAATTCATCATTTTGGTTTACCAACCAGACGTCCTTTACTGATTGCATAAACATCATCGATTACCATCTGGAAGGAAGCTTTTCTCTTCTCCAGTTTTGCACGATGTTCAATTTTACCTCTGTTAAAATCAATCAGTTCCTGTGGAAGAGGAACCCTTGCAGGATTCAGATAACGAACAGCACCTTCATGGTCACGGGCTGGAAGCATCTTACCGAAGTTATAACGGCTTGGTGCAAATGGAATATCAATAACACCAGCCTTCACAGCACGGATAACACCAAGTGCCAGGTCGCCCATACCAAGCTCGAATGTCTTGTCCACGATTGCACAAGTTTCACCTTTGATAATCGCTTTTTCCAGTTCCAGAGCAGAGCTCTTTAATTCCTGATCCGCTAACAGAGAAATTGCCTGTTTTGTACAACGAAGTCCCTGTGCATTTGCTTCCATAGTAGGAACACCAACTGCCTCATGAGGAGTCTTAACAATAACTTTTGTAGCTTTTGCAAGAGCAGCTACAGCACTTCCCCAGGAAATAACTGCGAATGCTTTTGCTTCATCCTGAGGGAATCCGCCCATCCACTGATGGAGAACGGTTGTTACCGTTACATCTTCATATCCGTATTTTTCCAGATATTCTTCTGTCAATTCTTCCAGAACACGAAGTGCTGCAACGTCCTGTACCAGGTTACCACACTGTCCATAACCAACAGTTACATTCTTAACGCCCTGTTCTGCTGCAAGCAGTGCTTCAATAATTGCAACTGCATTGGACATAGATGGCGGAACCAGAGTACCGGTAAGAGGTCCGTATGGCTCACGGTTAATAGAAACACCGGCTTCTTCATAGATACCTGTCAGACGGTCTACATACTGCCAGTCATAAATCGTTCTTTCCAGCGGAACATCCTTTGCATATGGAATGTTGTAAGAAATACCGCCGCCTTCGTAACTGGTAAATCCACCTGCATAGCAGATTTCTGTCAACAGTCTTGCGTCAGGAGTACCGTGACGTACCTGAACCGGAATATCAAGATTTTCAATAATCTGACGGCAGCCATATACACCATGGTTTACCGCTGGGAATCCGTTCAACATAGATTTCTGAGTACGGATAGATTCTTTAATTCCGTTTTCTGCTTCTTCATAACGGTTCTGACGTGTATAGGAATCAATGGTTGTAGGAAGTAAATCTGCCTCACCATTGTTCTGTAAATACTGCAAAAGTTTAATATGGTCTTCAATCAATGCTACACCGGCTCTTGGCTGAATCAAAGTTTTTCTTTCTTTCTTTGCTTCAGAAAGTTTTTTAGAAAAACTCTTTGATTCCGGCATACTTTTATGATATTCAATGGCTTCATCAAAATTTACATCTTTACCGGTTGCCCACTGTCCCATAATCTCTTTTCGAATGCCATAAAATTCGTCATCCGATAATTTTTTATTCCTTATGTCCATAATAAGCAATCTCCTTCTTCATTATTTCTAATGCAGCCTCCGGGTAATGCTGAGAGAGCAATCCCATTGCTGCCAAGATATACTTTCTATCCACCAGGATTTCCGCATTTTCTGGTCTTAAAGATCCTGGTGTGCTCTCATTAAAAAGTGCATATTTCGCAATCTCTTCTGTATGTTTTGCGTGAATTAAGGCACCGCCTGTTACAACAACATATTTTACCCGGCGTAAATCCTTTCCACTCTGAAGATAAGTTAATCCGCAAGGTGTATATACCTGCTCCAGAGAACCTGCGTGACGTGCAACGGCTGTTTCTACAGCACCACATGCCAGTGCAAAATCCATCTTTTCCATTTCTTCATTGTCGGGTATATAGTCTGTATGGCTGCCCAGATAATCCACAAGTCCAGCTACTTTCTGCCGGTTTAATCCAGCTATCTTAGCCAGTTTTCGGTCACCCACAGCTTCCAGGATTCCATGAACACTATAACGCATACCAATGTCGCCTTCTACACTTCGTTTTGCGTAAGGTTCCTGAATTCCTTTCATTACCGTCGCCATATTTGCAGGGCTTCCCTCTGCAATGGAATATACATCTGTGGTAGCACCACCTAAGTCAACCCCTACCAATTCACCGATTCCCTGGTGTTCATCCCAGCCATCGGAAAGAAGTTCCATGGCTGTAAGCATTGCGGAAGGTGTCGGCATGATAATACCTGATACCAGATCAGAGGCCTCTGAAAGTCCCTTTCCCTGAACGATTCTTTTTAAGAACACTTCACGAATCTGCTTCTGGGTTGGCTCGATATTCAGTTCACCTAGTCTTGGCATTACATTTTCACAGATATAAGTCGTTCTGCCTTCCAAAATCTCCTGGCAGTCATCTACCGCACACCTGTTTCCGGCAAGAACAATGGGGCAGTCATAGCTAAGCTCTGAAAGCATTTTTGCATTATACAAAATACACTCTGTATTTCCCCCGTCTGTTCCTCCTGTCAGAAGAATAATATCAGGATGATACGCCTCGATTTCTTTCATATCTCCCTTTGTAAGGTTGAAAGAATAGGTCTTCCATACCTTTGCACCGGCTCCCAAAGAAGCTTCCTTGGCTGCCTGAGCTGTAAGCTCTGGCACAAGTCCAATGGAAATCATCTTTAATCCTCCGGCTGCACTAGAACAAGCATATCGCTCCTCATATTCCAGGTGTCCTGTCGTCTGCTCTAAAATTTCTATGGCATCGTGAAGCCCATTATTAATATCAGTTTCCACGGTAGTATAGGCTGCCGCAGTACCGAGTATCTCACAATTTTCTACGTCTACGGCTGTTACCTTGGTATTGGTGCTACCAAAATCCACCAATAAAACTGGTTTCATAATTTACCGCCTCACTTTATCAGTCTTCTGTTGCTGGTGCTTCCATGCCAAAGTCTTCGTATAAAGCTGCAATCGTGGTTTCCGGAGCAGTACCTGGTCCGAATACTCGATCAAATCCCATTGCTTTAAAACGCTTTTCTACTTCGTCAAATGGCTGTTTTCCAACTACAATATTTCCGCCTACATACAAAAGAATATTTTTTAAACCTGCTTCATTACACTTATCTCTCAAGCCCCGGCAGTCCAGCTCTCCATGTCCATAAAGAGAAGATACCATAATTCCGTCTGCATTTGTTTCAATTGCAGCAGCAATATATTCCTCCTGAGAAACCATAACACCTAAGTTTGTCACTTCGAAACCGGCATCTTCAAATGCATGCTGCAAAATGGTATTTCCTACAGCATGAACATCAGCGCCGATTACGCCAATAACTAATTTTTTCTTGTCCATTTCTGACCCGCTCCCTTCATTTTAGATTAAATGGCATTTTATTTTCTATCTTCTTTTTCCCTTAATATTTCCTAATTACAGAACATTTTTGATTGTATCCAGTACCGTACCATCTCTGTAGAGCACTTTAGCCACTACCTTGTCGCCCATCTCTACTTTCTTCGGCACTCCTGCAATCTCTTCTGCAATCTGTTTTAACTCTTCAATGTCTTTTACAGGAAGTCCTGCTTTGATTAATTTTTCCTTTAATTCCTGCTGTTTTGGATTTACTGCGATTCCTCTTTGCGTAACTACTACATCCACAGTCTCGCCTGGTGTGGATTTGCAAAGCACTTCATCTACAATCAGCGGGAGTCTTGCACGAATCAGCGGTGCTACAATAATCGCCAGCTTTGAACCTGCTGCAGTGTCACTGTGTCCGCCGGAACCGCCCATAATATATCCATTGGAATCTGTATGTACATTGACATTAAAGTTTACATCAACCTGCGTTGCCCCTAAAATTACAACATCCAAGCTATCCACTGCCGCACTTTTTGCAGCCGGTGATGCATAACGCATAGCAGAAATTTCCTGATGTTTCGGATTCTCACGAATAGATTCAATTGCCTTTAAATCAAAACACTGTACATCCAAAATCGTATCAAAATAACCTTTATTGGCCATATCAACCATATAACCAGTAATTCCACCCATACAGAAACTGCCTTTGATATGGTCTTTTTCCATCATCTCTTCTACATATTTAGCAACCGCAAGAGAAGCACCTCCTGCACCTGTCTGGAAAGAAAATCCATCTTTTAAATAGCCGGAATGTTTTACTACCTGAGAAGCCAGGCCTGCAATCCTAAGGCCTACCGGGTCACGGGTGATTTTGGTTGTTCCAGAAACAATCTTAGCCGGATCTCCAATCTGTGGAACTTCTACCACATAATCCACATAACCTTCGTTAATGGAAGTGTCCTTTAAAGGATAGCTTACCAGGTTATCTGTGATTACAACCACTTTTTTTGCATGAACAGCATCGGAAAAAGCATATCCAAGAGAACCACATGCAGATGGACCATATTTTCCACTGCAGTTTCCCATGTTGTCTGCTGTAGGTGCTGCTAAGAATGCAATATCGATTTTGGAAGAACCATTTTCCATGTCACCTGCTCTTCCGCCGTGAGTTCTGAAAATCACTGGTTTTTCCATGATTCCCTGGGAAATTGCCTTTCCCACTCTTCCACCCATGTAGTTACATTCGATTCCTGTAACGACACCATTTTTAATATGCTCAATAATCGGTTCATGTACATCGAAAACAGAGCTGGCATTTACAGTCAAATCTTTGATTCCCATAGCTGCTGCTTCTTCCAGAACCATATTTAATACATAATCTCCATTACGCATATGATGATGAAAAGATATGGTCATACCATCTTTCAATCCAGTTTTTTCAATTGCCTCTTTTACAGAGCCGATTAATTTACTCATTTGCATGCACCTCCATAAATGGCTTTTTCCATTTCCAGCACCTGCTGGGCACGTTTTACAATCGGTGCATCAATCATTTTACCTCTCAGGGAAATAACACCTTTGCCCTGGCGTTTACCTTCCTCAATGGCATCCATGACATCATGTGCATATTCGATTTCACTTTCTGTAGGTGAAAATACTGCATTCACGATATCTACATGCCTTGGTGATATAACCGCCTTTCCTGCAAAGCCCAGACTCTTGGCAAATTCGGTATCTTTTTCCAGACCTTCCATATCTTCCACATCTGTAAACGGTGTGTCATAAGCTTCGATTCCACAGGCTCTTGCAGCACATACCAGACGGGTTCTTGCATAGAAAATTTCTTTTCCCTCTTTGGTACGTTTACAGTGCATATCAGCTGTGAAATCTTCTCCTCCTAAGAAAAGACCAATCACACGGTTATCAGAAGAAGCTATTTCAAATGCCTTTTCCACACCCATAGCAGTTTCAATCAGTGGAAGAATCTTCACAGTACCCACTTCCAGGCCGCTTTCCTTCTCTACTTCTGTCATGTATGCAGAAACCTCCTGAATCATAGCACCGCCATTTACCTTAGTAGGCATGATTACATCTGGTTTCAGAGGGATAATGGCCTTTAAATCCTCTTTCCAGAATTCTGTATCTGTAGGATTGATTCTTACCACTACTTCACAGGATGGAAAAGACTGATATTTTAATGCATTACGCACTAAAATTCTGGCCGCATCCTTTTCATCTGGAGATACAGCATCTTCCAGGTCAAAAATAATGGTATCTGCTCCCAGAGTGTCACCGTTAATCAGCATATTTGGGGTATTTCCCGGTAAAAATAACATGGTTCGTCTCATTTTTATTCAACTCCCCCTCTTTTCAGTGCTGTTTCCATTCTGGCCCGAATTACGCAGTCCAGAGCACCTTTGTCTTTGATAAAGATTTTTCCTGTTGTCACATCAAATTCCTGTAATGTGTCCAGCACGGCAGCCCGGATGGAATCCATGTACTGATTAGCGACAACTGAGTCAATCTCAAGGGTCAGTTCTTTCTCGTCTGGCTCTATCTGAATAAACAAATCACTGGATTCCAGGGTTCCTGCTACTGCATTTTTTAAAATCTTCACAGGTTTTCTCCTTTCATCATTTCCTTTTATGAAACGTATTTTCTATAACTTATTCAACCACGCTCTTGGAAACTCCTGCCTGTGCAAGAATCTTCTGTTCAAAAGCGATTGCTTTCTTTTCCAATACTGCCACTTCCTCAGAAGTAGCTTTTACAAACTCTTCATCCTTAATGGATTCCAGATTAATTTTTACATTAAATAATGCACCTAATACTGCAGTTCTTGCCATCATAGTAGCAACAAGTGCATCTGTAACGGCTGTTTTATTTCCTTTTGTAACCATAGTTTCTGCATAAGGAAGCACCTCATATGCTGCCTTTGCAACAGACAGAGGAACAGCAACTGCTGCTTTTAATCCATTCTGCATAGCTTCTGTGCGTGCTGCCTTTTCTTCTTCTGTTTCCTTCGGAAGAGTAAGTGCCTGCATATATAAATCAAAGGATTCACTGTCTCGTTTAATGTCTACCAGAAGCTGTTCACAGATTTTATGCATAGGCTCTACAGCCGCCTTCATTTCTTCTTCTACTTCTGCATATTTTTTCTTTCCGATTGTCAGTCCTGCCACCATTTCTGTAAGAGCCGCTGCTAAAGCGCCAGCAAGGGCGGAAATACTTCCGCCCCCTGGTACTGGTTCATTAGAGGCTGTCTGCATGGCGAATTGTTCAATTGTCATATTTTTCATGGCATATACCTCTTATATTTTTTTAAATTACAGTCTTGTTTCAAGTACCTGTTTTGGATCAAATCCTTCAAATCCCAGGTAATATTCTGCACAGTCAACGATTGCCTGAAGAGGAATCAGACCTACAACTTCACTTCCTAATACATTTACACCGTAACGTCTTGCTTCCATACGTACTGTTTCAAATACAGTATAAACAGATGTTTTTGTATAGTCTGTTAAGTTCATGGATACCTGTGCGATATTTCTGTCTTCCAGCATAACACCCATAGCTTTGCAATAACGGAATCCGCCTTTAATATGACGAATCTTATCAGCAATTTTCTGAGCAATTTCCACGTTAGATGTATCCAGGTTGATATTGTAAGCAATCAGAGGCATTCTTGCTCCGATAGCTGTTACACCACCTGTAGGATGAATGGTGTTTGGACCAAAGTCTGGTTTCCATTTTTCCTGATCTTTCATTTTTTCTGCCATACCTTCGAACTGTCCCTGACGAACTTTTGCAAGGTTTTCTCTGTGAGGAGCTGTAGCAGATTTTTCATATAAGAAGAATGGCTGACCGAATTTTTCGGAAGCTTCTTTTGCAACTTCTTTTGCAAGAGCATCTGCTTCTTCTACCGTTGTATTTCTGATTGGAATGAATGGAACAACATCAACACATCCCATACGTGGATGCTGTCCCTGATGTTTTGTCATATCAATTAATTCAACTGCTTTTCCGATAGCTGCAACCATAGCATCTTTTAATGGAGCAGGCTCACCGATAACTGTAACAACGCTTCTGTTATGGTCTTCGTCAGAGCTGTAGTCCAACAGCTTTACACCATCCACGTTACGGAAGCAATCAACAATTTTTTCGATTTTTTCTTTATCTCTACCTTCACTAAAGTTAGGTACACATTCAATAATCTTATTCATGATGTTATTCTCCTTATTTCCATTCTTTGTGATATACAGTTTCACCTTTTTTGATAACCGTTTCTACCAAGTTAATTCCTGTGTGATATGGCATAAAGTGGATGGATGGGAATTTCAGGAATACAATATCCGCCTGTTTTCCCGGTTCCAGACTTCCTACAGTATCAGCTCTATCCACAGCAGCAGCACCGTTAATTGTCAATGCTGTAATCACTTCTTCAATGGACATGTTCATGTAAATACATCCAAGTGCAACTAATAACGGAATCGAATTTGTGAAGCAGCTTCCCGGATTCAAATCCGATGCAATAGCTACTGCACATCCTTCGTCAATCATTTTTCTTCCAGGAGCATACTCTTCTTTCAAAGAGAAAGCAGTTGCCGGAAGAAGGGTACTGATAACTCCGGCATCACGCATTTGACGGATTCCTTCGTCAGATGCTTTCAAAAGATGGTCTGCAGATACAGCACCCACTCTGGCTGCAAGTTCAGAACCTCCTAACTGATAAATCTCATCCGCATGGATTTTCAGTTTGAATCCCATCTTTTTGGCTTCTGTAAGATAATACTCAGAATCTTCTATATTAAATACATTCTTTTCTGTAAAGATATCAGCAAACTCTGCCAGATTTTCCTCTTTTACCTTAGGCATTACTACACGAAGCTGTTCTTCAATGAATTCTCTTTCTTTTCCTTTCCATTCAGGAAGAACACTGTGAGGTCCTAAGAACGTTCTGACGATATCCACCGGATGTTTCTCATCCAGCTTCTTCATAACACGAAGCTGTTTCAGCTCTGTATCACAATCCATTCCATAACCGCTCTTACCTTCTACGGTTGTCACGCCGAATTCCAGCATACGGTTCAGTCTTTCTTCACCAGCTTCCATCAGTTCTTCTTCTGTGGCTTCTCTGGTTGGAACAACGGTGGCATTAATGCCGCCGCCACGTTCCATAATAGACATATAACTATCGCCTTTCAATCTCCAGGAAAATTCATCTGCACGGTATCCGCCGAAAATAAAGTGTGTATGAGAATCCACGAACCCAGGCATTACCGTTTTTCCTGTGGCATCGATTACTTCGTATTCCTTTACGTCCACCTGTTTATCCAATTCCTCTGTCGTACCTACTGCAACAATTTTATCATCATGAATGATCACCGCACCATCTTTAATCAATCCGATGTCAGACATCTCTTTTCCGTGCTTAGGTGCACTTCCCTTGCAGGTTACCAGCTCAGAGGCATGGCGTATATATCTTTTTTTCATGTTCTGTCTCCTCATAACTCTTTGCAGAAATTCTTAGTGATGTGTGTGATGAGGTTCTACAACCACATCTTTGCATACTCTTTCGATTAATTCATCGTTTGCCAGGTATGGCATTGTGATGTAATCTTCGCCATTTCTAATCTTATTGTATTCTGCAACAGTTTCGATGGAGTGTTCACATCTTCCCCAGCTTCTTCTGGAAACACCAATCATAGTATCCCATGGAATAGCTGCCATAAGGATTTCATCTACTCTTTCGCTTCCGTCAAGAACCATACCGAAACCACCGTTGATGGATTTGCTGATACCAACACCACCACCGTTGTGAAGAGCAACAAGGCTCATACCTCTTGCAGCATTACCTGCGTAGCAGTGAACAGCCATATCTGCTGTAATATTAGAACCATCATAGATGTTAGATGTTTCTCTGTATGGAGAATCTGTTCCACCTGTGTCATGGTGGTCACGACCAAGCATAACAGGTCCGATTTCTCCGTTACGAACCATTTCATTGAATTTCAGAGCGATATCTCTTCTTCCAAGAGCATCCTGATACAGGATACGGCACTGTGTACCAACAACCAGTTTATTCTTTTCTGCATCACGGATCCAGATATAGTTATCTCTATCCTGGCTTCTTCTGTTAGGATCAATGATTTCCATAGCAGCATGGTCTGTTTTTCTTAAATCTTCCGGTTTTCCGGATAGACAGCACCATCTGAATGGTCCATATCCATAGTCGAATAATTCTGGTCCTAAAATATCTTCTACATAAGATGGGAAGATAAATCCTTCGCTGGTATCTACGCCATTCTTAGCGATGTCTTTTGCACCTGCATCAAAGACAGCTTTCATGAATGCGTTACCATAGTCAAAGAAGTAAGCTCCTCTTTCTACTAATGTTTTGATCAAATGATAATGTTTAACCAGGGACTGATCTACCAGTTCACAGAATTTGTCTTTGTCATTTGCAAGCATTTCTGTTCTTTCTTCAAATGTAAGACCCTGTGGGCAATATCCGCCGTCGTATGGTACGTGGCAGGATGTCTGGTCAGATAACAGTTCAATCTTAATATTGTTGTCAACAGCGTACTGAAGAAGGTCAACAATATTACCATGGAATGCAATAGAAATTGTCTCTTTCTTATCCATATATTCCTGAGCAACTCTGAATGCTTCTGCTGCGTCTTCAATTACCAGACTTACCCATCCCTGGCTGTGTCTTGTTTCAATTCTGGAGTAATCAACTTCTGCAACGATACCAACACCGCCTGCAATTTCAATTGCTTTTGGCTGAGCACCACTCATTCCGCCAAGACCACTTGTTACGAATAAGTGTCCAGCTAAGTCTCCATCCTGTGGAACTCCTAAGAATTTACGTCCTGCATTTAAGATCGTATTGAAAGTACCATGAACGATACCCTGTGGTCCAATGTACATCCAGCCACCAGCTGTCATCTGTCCATAGGAAGAGCATCCCATAGCAGTTGCTTTTGCCCAGTCTTCTGGATTGTCAAACATACCAATCATAAGTCCGTTTGTAACGATTACTCTTGGGCTGGATTCATGAGATTTGAACAGACCCATTGGATGTCCACTCATCATAACTAATGTGTGATGATGTGTCAGTTTTTCAAGATATTTTTTAATTAACTGATACTGCATCCAGTTCTGGCAAACCTGTCCGGTTTCTCCGTATGTAACTAATTCATATGGGTACAGAGCTACATCATGATCTAAGTTATTATCAATCATAACCTGGAAAGCTTTACCTTCCACACATTCTCCCTTGTACTCATCAATTGGTTTTCCATAAATTCTTTCCTTTGGCATAAAACGATAGCCATAGATACGTCCATGTGTTAATAATTCGTCCAGGAATTCCGGTGCCAACTGTTCATGCAGTTCTTCCGGCACATATCTCAAAGCATTTGCCACTGCCAGTTTGATTTCTCTCTTGTTCAGTGTCAGCTCTCTCATTGGCGCTCTTCTGACACCTTCCTTAAAGGTTGGGTATTCTGGTAAAACCGGATCCAATTTAATCACCATTGCATTTCCGATCTCTGCATTATTCATATCACATCGTCTCCTTTTCTCTTTTTTCATGATTTTATCATTCCTAGGGTCTAAAAAACGTCTATTCACTATAAAAATGTGCTAATTTTTTTTCATCACATCTGTATTTTTAATGAATTTTGACGTTTTTATTTCTCGTGGTAAAGTGAAAGTGCATGAAAATCCTTGATTTTATTTGTACTTTTAGGCCAAAAATAGGACAAAATAGCAAAAAAGATAAAAGAAATGACAAAAACAAAACGGAGCGCCCCTGTTATAGGGAGCACTCCACTGCTATTACAAAATTTCATAAACTTTTGTCTCATAAGCACCCAGAGAAATTTTTCCTTCTGCCTGCTCTTTTGTATCCATATCCTTTACTGGTTTTTTCATCCAAATTCCCTGTTTCTGATCCGAATAATTCAAAACAAAAATATACATTTTGTGGTTCTTTTCCTTCACGGTAATCTCACATTCCTCAGGCACTTCTACCACATCACGATATGTCTCCACAACACCTGTATAATCCAGAAAAGCTTTTACATTTTCTCTCGTAAAAGTTCCTCCAAAATGAAGTACTTTTCCTTCTCCATATGTGTTTTCAATCAATACCGGACTTCCTTTATAATAATTCCCTGCATATTTTGCCAGTACATTTGCATGTGTACCAACTGGTTCCAAAATGTCATTAAAAATACCTGTTTCCAGCATATTTCCATTCCAGTCCATCATCACATTCTCATCCGCAGGTCCTACAAAAGTAAATTCTTTCACATCACTTCCAGAGATTTCTGATAACAATCCAGGCATAGGTGTCATAACACACTTACCATTTTCATCTT
This sequence comes from uncultured Bacillota bacterium, assembly GCA_905200905.1. Lineage (GTDB taxonomy): Bacteria > Bacillota > Clostridia > Lachnospirales > Lachnospiraceae > Blautia. The sequence continues at coordinate 17,140 of CAJKMA010000027.1, read as the reverse complement.
TTTGTCCTGTCCTGGCTCCCAGAATCAGGCATCCTCCCTTAGCAACATATTCTTTTAAAAGAGCCGCCTTTTTTTCTGATAAAATTAATCCATGCGGATAAATCAGCACCTGGTATTTTAACAACTCTTCTACCTCTGTATTTTCTAAAAGATAGAGATAATCCATTGGTGTATGATTCAACTGAGATGCAATAAAAATTTCCTCTTCACTGCTCCATGTAAGTCTGCGATGCCATACATCTACCTGTGCATCCCAGATATTACTATAATCTTTGATCATAGCAAAAGCTGCTTGATTTTTTGCTCCTGCTGTTTCTTCAATAGCCTGAACTCTTTCATATATTTTCTTTACTTCTGCCAGCTTCCGATTGTCACGATTATCATAATCCAAGATTCCATGCCAATAAATCTCTGTCCCAAACGTACAGGTTCTCCAACGGAAAAAACTCACATAATCTGCTCCATGTGCAATGCTCTGCATTGCCCAAAGCATCATCTGCCCTGGTTTCGGTGCAGGTGCTTCCATTCTGGTATTCCATCCATTCGCACCTGACTGCTGCTCCATAATACCAAAGTGAGGACAAATAGAACGAACTTCTGTCAGTTTATCACTCCATCTTCTGTCATTTAAATTTTTTGAATGTTTTGGATCTTCACAGAGACAATATGCAAAATTCGGATAAGAATCGTATGTGTACACATCCAGAGCCTCGTCTGTCAATCTATGATTATCCAAATTCTGGAACATACCATTTGTAGTAATGAAATCTCCCTTTTTTACATATTTTCTCAGAATATCGCTCTGCATTTTACAGAATTTCACTGCACTGTCTGACACAAAACGAATATAATCCAATGTCTGATGAGGATTTGTGGAATTATGTATCGTAATTCTTGGCACATAAATTTCTTCCCATCTGGTGTATTCTTGATTCCAGAACACAGCCCCCCATGCCTGATTTAAAGCATCTAATGTTTCGTATTTTTCTTTTAAAAATTCCCGAAATGCCAGTGTATCACTCTCAGAGTAGAATTCATCCACTTCACAATTTATTTCATTATCGATTTGCCAGCCTATCACACTCTGATGTTTTGCATAGTGCTCTCCAAATTTTTCCACAATTCTTTTACACAATTTTTGATATACCGGCGAATTGTAATTATAATGCCTGCGCATACCGTGGCGGAATTTCACACCATCCATCCTGCAATTTAAAACCTCTGGATATTTTTCTGTAAGCCATGCAGGAGGTGTTGCTGTTGGTGTACCAAAAATCACTTTCATATCTGTCTTTTCAACTACCTTTAGAAACTCATCAAAAAACTCAAATGTAAATTCTCCTTCTCTTGGCTCTACTTTACTCCATGCAAATTCTCCAATGCGTATAGTTTTAATTCCATGGGCAAGCATTCTTTCCAAATCCTCTTCCCACATATTCTTATCCCAATGCTCCGGGTAATAGCAGGTTCCCAGTGACAGTGTGTTCCATTGATAATTTTGCTGTTTTCTCATAAGCTTTCCCCTTTCATTCATTATTCTTTAGAGATGTTCCTTGGAATTAAAAATGAAATTCTGGTTCCTTGTTCCTTTTTACTTTCAATTTTTAACATGCTTGATTCACCATAACACAATAACAATCTACGATAAACATTCTTTAATCCAATAGACTGTTTTGTGTTATTTTCTCTGCATTTTTTATACAAATCCAGAATTTCTGTTTCATCCATTCCAACGCCATTGTCTTCGACCAAAAATGTAAGAAACTCATCTTGTATCGAAATATTAATAGATAATTTTCCTTTTTCTATTTTAGGTTCAAGTCCATGGATAATTGCATTTTCAATCACAGGTTGTAAGATAAAATTAGGCACCATACAAGAATATGCATCTTCTTCCACAAAATATTCTGCTGAAATTTTGTCTCCAAAACGTTCTTGTTGAATTAAAAGATAATCCTTTACTGTGTTCATTTCCTCTCTTAATGTGATAAAACTTTCTTTTTTAATGGTAGCCCTTAACAGTTCTGCAAGAGCAATTGTCATTTCAGAAACATCCATATTTCCTTTGGCTAATGCCATCCAGCTAATAGTATCCAATGCATTATACAAAAAATGTGGATTTATCTGCATTTGTAAAAATTCCAGCTCTGCCTGTTTTTGTGTCAATTCCATTTTATAAACCTTTTCGATCAACGTTTCGATATTTTCTGCCATTTTATTATATTCCAGGCCAATCATACCAATTTCATCGTTAGAAACAATTTTAACCCTTGGATACTCGTTATCTTTTGCTAAGGTTTTCATACTCTCCATCAATTCTTTAGCCGGATACGCAATCCTCGATGTAACATACCATACAAAACCAAGACTGATTTCTAAAACCAAAAGAACAATCCCAGCCGCCAGCACAATCAGATGATTCATTTCTTTATTAAACTCTTTGACTGAAACTGTTTGTACAAGACTCCATCCATTCGGCATTTCATTTCCTACGAAATAAAATGCCTGCGTACTGCTAAACATATCATATCTGGAAGTATTTGACGCTCTTAAGTCACTTAAGTTTTACGGGAAAATTTTCTCCAACATATCCCTCTTTATTTGCCACCATGATTCTCCCATGTGTATTTACAACATAGGAAGCTCCGGAATATTTGCTGGAATTATCCGCCAAAATGTCAGAAAGGTAAGAATTTTCATATACAATATTAATATATCCCGCTGGTTTCATAGTATCGAAGTCCAAAATCGCTTTTGCAACACAAATTCTATTCTTTTCACCAGTTATTCCCCATAAACTGCTGCCATTGGCCTCATAAATTTCATCCTCTGCAAAACCAAATTGTGTTCCACCTGTTTCAATTTTTTTTACCGCAAACTCTATCCCTTCTCTGGAAATAACACTCACCGATACAACATAAGACGCATATAAAGCCCAATTGGATAATTCTCTTTCTATCTTTTGTCTGCACTGTGCTAAATCATAGGAATCCAGACATTTTTCATTTACTATTTTTAATTGGCTCTGTATTACCTGGCTGGATAATATCTGAACATTAATGTCTTCTATTTTTTGAATATTATTTTCCAGATTATTGGTAGTCTGTTCATTTATGTCATTTAAATAAATTTGAGAGAGAGAACTATAGCCATAACGGAAGACAATAGCAAACAGACTTGCAATCCCAATTCCTGTAACAGTAATCAGAACTGCAAAGACAACCATCATCTTCTTTCGAATGCTAATAAACCCTCTCTTCTCATCCATGCTTCACCCTTCCTCTCATTCTTCTTTTTTCATAAGTTGAAGAACATCTATAATGCTATATTCTTGTTTTTCATCTCGCTTACGAAATTCTCCCGGACTCATGCCAAAAACTTTTTTGAACGCCTGGCTAAAATACTTCTGTTCACTAAATCCAGCCTGTTCGCCAATTATACTAATTTTTCCATATTCTTTTTGGAGCATTTCCGCCGCCTGTGCCAATCGAAGACTGGTTAGAATTTCGCTGAAAGAATACCCCGTTTCCTTCTTTATCATTCTGGAAAGATAAGCTACAGAATAATGATATTTTTCTGCAAGCGAATTCAGAGAAACACCCTGGCTATAATTATGTGCCATATCTTTCAAGATTTCCATGGCCTGTTCCTGGACTCCCCTGAAATGCCAGCTAATCTGTTCTTGATAATCCTTGGAACTTGTAACTTCTCCATACTTTTCTACCACTTTCTCTTTATATCTTTTTTTCTCTAAGGTCTCTTTGACTCTTTCAACAGTAGACAAAATATCTTTTGGTCTCAGGGGCTTTAACATATAATCCAAAACCCCATTTCTCAAAGCTTTCTGTGCATATTCAAATTCAGAAAATCCCGTAAGCAATACTACCGCTGTATCCAAGTTATTTTTACTCACATACTCTGCCAGTTCTAACCCAGAAAGACCTGGCATTTTAATATCACTGATTACAATATCTATCCTTTTTTTCTTTAAAATTTCTAATGCTTCCAAACCGTTCTCTGCCTGATATGTTTGATCAATCCCTATCGTATTCCATGGAAGAGATAATAATCCGTTTCGAATATTTTTTTCATCATCTGCAATCAGTAATTTCATTCTTATATTCCTCGCTTTATCCTTTTACAGCACCTGCAACCATACCTTCCATAATATGTCTATGCAACCATATGTACACAAGAATACTTGGTATAATCGTAATGATTACCGCCGCAATCTCTACTACATAATTTGTAGCATATTGTCCCTGAAATTCTGTCAATCCAACAGGCAGCGTCATTTTAGACGAATCTGTTAAAAAGATCTGTGGGAGCAGCAAATCATTCCAAATATTAATAAATGTAACTACCGCCACCGTCACAATAGAGGATTTTGAAATGGGCATGATGATTTTAAAGAAAATCTGATAAATATTACATCCATCCATAACTGCCGCTTCTTCCATCTCAATTGGCAAAGAGCCCATAAAACCTGTCATGATAAATATAGCCATGGGAAAAGCAATGCCTATGTGGGGCAGAATAACTGCCAAGTGTGTATTAAGTAATCCCATCTTATTAAACATCGAAAACAAAGGCACAACCATGGCATATACCGGAATCATCATTCCCAGCAAAAAAATACTTAAAGTTACTTTAGATAATTTCCAGTACATTCTAGTGATTGCATAAGAAACCATACTACTTAAAAGAACAGAAACAAAAACTGCTGATACTGCAATAATAACAGAGTTACCAAAATATTGCAAAATATGTCCTTCTTCTATCGCTTGAATATAATTTACAAAACTAAAGTTCTCTGGAAGTCCCCATGGATTTGCGTACAATTCCGTGTTTGTCTTAAAAGAACTAAGCAATAACCACAACAAAGGGTAAAGACACAACACCGTAAAAAAAACAAGGCATATATATTTGACAACTAAAAAGAAGCGATCCTTTGGTGATAATCTCATCTTTCTCCCTCCTTTTAATACTCTACTCTATCTGAACGGAACACAAAGTTTGAAAGAAGAACCGAACAAATACATAATAATAAAAGAACCACACCGATTGCTGCTGAATATCCGTATTTTAAAGTACGGAATCCCTGGTAGAACATATATGTCGACATAAGTTCTGTTGCATGATTCGGTCCTCCTCCTGTCATAACTGCTACCAAATCATAATATTTAAGTGAACCAGTAATAATCAGCACTGCATCTACCTTTAAAATAGGCTTGATCAAAGGAAATGTAATAGATTTAAATTGAACCCATTTACTTGCTCCATCTATTTCTGCCGCTTCATAGTAAGACTCTGATATATTTTTCATTGCCGCAATCTGTATAATCATGTGATACCCTACGAACTGCCACATAACTACAATAATAATACAGAACAATGCTAAATTTTTATCTGCCAGCCATACCTGTTTCAAACCTCCCAGTCCAATCATTTCAAGGAATTTATTAATCAAACCAAATTCTGAATTATATACGAAAGTCCAAGTCAGACCTACTGCAACACCACAGATTACACTTGGCAGAAAGAAGACTGTCTGGAAAAAATGACTTCCTTTTATTTTCTGAAAAAGTATATTTCCAAAGAATAATGCCAACGGTAAGTGAGCAATCAAAGAACCAATGACCATAAGAATATTATTCTTAACTGCACCTATAAAAGTTTTATCCTGAAACAAATTAATGTAGTTTTTAATTCCAACAAACTTACTTGGACTCATTAAGTCTGTTTGCAGAAAGCTGACATATACGTTATATCCAATTGGAACTAAAACAAAAATTGCATAAATTAGAAATGCAGGTAAAACAAAAACTGCAATACTCTTTTTATTTCCAAGCACTTTATTCATAGTGCTCCCCCTTTCCACACGAAATTGTAAAATGCGGAAATGCAAATTTTATACATCTCCGCATTTTCATGATGCCTATACGTTATCTGTTTGCATTATCTTCTGCAAACTGCTGAAGTGAATCAAATGCAGTTTTTGCGTCCTCGCCGCCGAGTACAGAAACACAGGTATTATTGAACTCAACACCTTCACCAGCACCAAACTGTCTGTCCCACCAAGGAGTAAGACCAACCTGTGCATTTGAAATATTCAGCACCTCAGACATTAAAGGAGACAGCTTTGTTTCATCAATTGGATAATTTCCTGCCGGAATTCTTCCATTTTCATATAACAGCATCTCTTCGCTTTCCTGAGATGTCCAATATTTCAAAAAGGCAACTGCTGCATCTACATTCTTACAGTTCTTTGAAACAGCAAAACTGGTATCTACAGATCCAACGGAAATATTGTTATATTGTGCATCATATGCCGGAAGCACAAATGCACCTACATTTTCTCCAACACTGCTTTTTGCTACTTTATCTGCATCCCAGGCTCCCTGGAAATACATAGCTGTTTTTCCATTCATAAACAAGTCTGTGGATTCTTCTGGTCCCATTCCGATATAACCGTCCTGGAAATATCCTTTATCTGCCATTTTTTTTACTTCTTCTGCTGCTTTTACATGGATTTCATTATTCCACTTTTCTTCTCCTGCACAAACATCTTTAAATAACTGATCTCCTGCCATTCCTCCTGCAATTTGCTGTACAAACTGTGCCGGAATCCAAGCATCTGTACCACACAATGCCATTGGTGTTACACCATTATCTTTTAATGTCTGGCAAACCTCTAAAAATTCTTCATAAGTTGTAGGAACTTCTACTGCATTTTCTTCGAATATTTGCTTATTATAGAACATAACACAAAGCGGTTTCTGTGTCGGAACTCCATAATTTTTACCGTCAAAAGATAACAAATCTAAGGTTCCCTCTGCAAAAGAATCTTTCCATTCTTTATCTTCTTCTAAGTAAGAAGTAATATCTACGACTTTGCCTCCCTCCACAAATGGCTGGAGATAAGATAATTCCCAAGTAAAAAAGATATCCGGCACCGCATTGGAAGCCATAAGCGTTGTTAATTTTGTTTTGTACTGCTCGTTTTCATAAAACTCAATTTCCACGTCCACTCCATACTCATTATTTTCAGAAAATTTTTCTGCAATTGAATTATAAGCATCAATGTATGTATCTGCTTCCGTACCTACACACATAACCTTAATGGTATCGCCTTTTTGGGAACTTTCCTTTCCTTCTTCTCCAGAAGTTCCACTTCCACCTCCGCATCCTGCCAACATGCTTCCCATCATACTAGCAGCAAGTAAAGTAACTACCAATTTTTTTCTCATAAGTTTTTCCTCTCTTTCCGTTTTTTTGATACTATCACTTTATCATTTATCATTTTGATGGAATAGTATGGTTTTTTACCTAATAAGTTAGATATTTTGACCATATTATTCACATCACAATCGGCAGTATGCTGTTTATTTTATTTCATAACAAAAAAGCATATGAAGTTTTACATTTTTCGCTTCATATGCTTTTCTATTTATGACACATATTGTTTTATCTGCGTTTTATTTCACAGAAACTCTGCAAATTCCAAGTCCGGCCACAGACTCTCCTGTATTTTTAATCATCAGTTCTTTGCTCCAATCCTCACAGATAAACAGTTCTCCTGTTTTCACCTGCATATCCTCAATCTTTACAGTTCCTGCTGGCACATAAACAACCAGTAAATTTTCTCCTTTCTCCGGCTTCAGTATAAAATCTTCGTCTAGGTTTATCTGTGCTGTTTCCATCTTCCCATCCGCACCATTTTTCAACATCAGATTAAAATCTACCACCTGTCCGAAACTAACCGTTGGAATCCCTCCATCAAAGCAATCTACTTGAAAAGGCTCTAGCGAAACTTTTTTTTCTTCTCCATGGACCATATCCAGATGCCCCTGAAAAATAGAAAGATACCTTTTTACTCCAGGAAGACTGGTAAAGTCTGACTGCTCTACCTCTACCGTTGCGCTGCTGATTCTGCACTGGAAATTGCCTTCTTTGTACACAGCATCTTCTGGATAAATATACAGCTCTGTGGTACTTCCCCCAGACCAGAGAGAAGTATTAAATTCCTCCTGTCTTTTTACAACATATGTTTCACTCATTTCTTCTAATCGCTCCTTAATAAACATTTTCTTTATAGTAGCAAAAATCTGTCATCTAGTCCAGTGCATCTTATTTTCTTTTATTATTTCTAAAAATATCAATCCTAGAGAAAGTACAGACATGCTTTCTCTCACTTAGTTTGAAAACCAAGATGCAAATCACTAAAAAACTGCCAAAGAGAATTTTTCTGGTATCCTCTTTGACAGTTGATTTGTCTGCTATCTTGTATAATCATAAATAAAAAAGTTCATCTTAGCTGTTTGACCTTTAACAACAAACCGATGTTCTTTTTCCTTACGTCTGACCATGCCCTGATGTTCGTAAAAACCATAATTACAACTTGTATCTGTAAACAAATAAAATTTATCCAATTGCTCTTGTTTCATATAGTCAAGAGCCGATTGAAACAATTGTTTTCCTATACCTTTACCACGGCAAGAGGAATCCACAGCAAATAAAGCAAGTTCTGCAGGATATTCTATACCGCATTCTTGTAGTAACTCTTTATCAATACCACTTACATTTTCAAAAATTTTAGATACACCTCTTCCCTCTTTTGAAAGATATAAAGAGGTAATAGCCTTTATTTGTTGTACTCTTAGTCCTAACGGACATTTATGTTTGGCTTTGTTATTTACAAGTATAATTCCTACCGGCACTCCTTCATCTAAAGCCACACAAGAAAATGTGTAATTTGTCAAACAGCTGCTCAAAAATACTCTGGCTAACTTTTGTGCTGTCTTAGGACTGCACAAATCATCATAATGCCATGTTTTTCTAATAATTTTCTCTAAAGCCCCAAAATCTTCTTTTTGATATTCTCTAAATGTAATTTGCATAATTTGATATCTCCTTGACTTTTCCCTATTTACTGCATATCTTATGCTATACAGTTACTGTAATGTCAATAGATGATTTTCAAAAAAAATTATGCAAAAATATATTTCCAAAAATCCTCTGGACGTTCAAAATCTGAAAGATAAAAATCGCAAAACTTCCTTATTTCCTCTTGTTGCGTTTCACTGGCATCATATACCGCAACCACTTGGAAACCATCTCTTTTTGCCGTCTGAACTGCATACAGTGCATCCTCAAATACCAAGGATGTACTGTAGTCAGCATCAAAATATTCCATTGCTTTACGATAAATCATTGGTTCATCTTTTCCTGAACCCACTTCTATAGACGTGAAAACCTCATCAAAATACTGTTCCATTTTGCATCGCTTAAGCGCTGCTATTACCTGCGCTCGATCAATTGCTGTAGCAATACACATAGAAATATTTAATTGTTTCATTTTATCTAAAAATTCACACACACCAGGTTTTGGCAAAACTTCATAAACATTAAAATGTTCAATGGTCTTATTAATTCCATTTACAATTTCATCTGCTGAAAGAGCAACATCATATTCCTTTTGAAAATAGTATGCAGCTTGATAAAGACTTAATGTCTTAACATCTTCACGAAGAGACGCTTTAGGTTCTTTTCCTAAAGAACGAAGATAGATTTCTCCCACATTGGCCCATATATGCATAGAATCAAATAACGTTCCATCAAAATCAAAAATAGCACATTTTATTTTCATGAATTCACCATTTTTTCTGATAATTCGCGAAGCAGACAACACTCCCTTTCAATATCATCTGCCGCAAAAATAGCACTTACTAAAGCAACACCATCAACTCCCGTACCTGCAAGTTGTTCTATATTGCTTTTTTTAATTCCCCCAATGGCAACCACCGGAACCTTGACAGCTGCACAAATATCACGAAGCCTTTCTTTTGGGAGGACACCTGTACATTCCTTTGTGGATGTATGGAACATTGCGCCTACCCCCAGACAATCTGCTCCATTTTCAACTGCTCTTATAGCTTCTTCAACAGAATGAACAGATACACCAATTATCATCTGATCACCAACTTTTTTGCGCACTTGTGACACTTCCATATCTTCCTGTCCTACATGAACTCCATCTGCTTTGCATTGAATAGCTATGTCTACATTATCATTAATAAAAAAAGGAACTTGATATTTTTTACATAACGCAGAGATTTCTAATGCCTCTGCCAAAAATTCTTCCTCATTTAATTCTTTTTCTCGAAGTTGTACACAAGTTGCACCGCCTTTCAAGGCTGATTCCACCTGTTCGTATAAACTTTGTTTTCCTACCCAAGCTCTGTCTGTAACAGCATAAAGCCGCATTACTCTACTATCGCACTTCATATTTCGCACCTTTCTCCAACATTTCTGTGGTCATATTATAAATTGCATCAATAATATACGTTCTATAAGTAGCATTTCCGTCTAATTCTGACAATCTTGCATAAGCAATCTCACCTGCATAACCCATTGCTGAAACTGCGGCAACTACTGCTATGAAAAGATTTTCTGGATTTGCACTTATATAAGCAGCAATCATTGCAGAAAGCTGACATCCTGTTCCAGTAATGGAAGACATCATAGGATGCCCATTTCGGATACAATAAGCTTTTTGACCATCTGCTACAATATCGACAGCACCAGTAAGGACAACAATGGCCCCTGTTTCTTTTGCAAACACTTTCGCAAATGCAACAATTTCATCCATATTTTCTTCTGTAATACAATCTGCTGCATCCACGCCTTTTTCTGTGCCAATACCAAGGGCCAGTTTTTTTATTTCAGAAACATTCCCACGGATAACCGTAAATTGAATCTCTTGAAGAAATTGCATTGCTGTATCCCTTCTCAGCTTGGATATCCCTACACCTACCGGATCTAATACAATCGGATGATGCAATTCATTTGCTTTTTTACCTGCAATCAACATAGACTCAATCTTAGGTTTACTAATGGTACCCATATTGATATTCAGCCCTGCACAAATAGCAGTAATATCTGCTACCTCATCTTTTTCATCTGCCATAATGGGAGATGCACCACAGGCAAGGACAACATTTGCACAGTCGTTGGCCGTTACATAATTTGTAATATTATGAATCAATGGACACTTCTTCCGTACATTTTCAAGCACATTCTGAAACATGTTTCTTCCTCTTTCTTACATTACCGATTTAAAGATTCCTGCATGTTATGAAGGACGTTGGCTTTTTTCAAACTGTAGATTAAAAGTGCTGAAATAATGGCGCCTGCTGCGGTAGAAATAAAGAATGGAATGATATATGCATAAAATGCAACATCTGCTGCACCAATTCCCATGAATAAAATTGCAATGGGATATGCACATAACCCACCAAGAATCGCTGTGCCAAACACTTCTCCAATTAATGTACCTAAAATGTTTTTTGTTCTTCTGTACACAAGTCCACATACAAGTGCTCCAAACATACTTCCCGGAAATGCCATCAAACTGCCAAGACTAAGCATATTTCGAATCAAGGATGTAGCAAATGCTACTCCAACTCCATATCCCGGTCCCAGAAGAACTGCACATAGTATGTTTACCATATGCTGAACAGGAGAACATTTGCTTCCAAAGACAGGAAAAGAAAAAAGACTGCCAACAACCGCAACTGCACAAAACACACCGGCAATTGCTAATTTTTTTGTGTTTGTTTTTATCATATTATTTGCTCCTTTGAGTTTATTAGGAAACGACTGTACATAGCAGCGCTTCCCTAAATAGATACAATTATCCCTATATTATTTATATGGATAATCTCATGGAAGTTCGGTCGATGCTTACTGGCATCCTCTCACGCCGGAACACGGCTTCCCATCGCTACTATACACAACTCAGGGCGCTCCCCCTCAGCCTGCCACATTTTGTGGATTTTGTTCGTTTCCTCCTTTCTCAAAGTGAAAAAAACAGGAGACACCTTCTCCGGTACCTCCTGTAAAAAATCGCTGCATATGACTTCCTACGGCGGCATTATCCGCATCAGGTTATAGGGTCGAAGTTGGATTACTTCCTCTCAGCCTGCGATTACAAGCTCCCCTGTGTTCATTCCATTAATTATCATACACCCATTCTTTTAAAAACTCAAGAATTTTTCTTAAAATATCCTTTGTACTTCATCCCGTGTTTCTTGTTTGCATTATAACTCCTACCTATGGTAAAATTATTTATACAAAGTTCATGTAAAATAATAGAAAGGAGTCCCTATGAGTTTACAATCCTATTATCTTGAAGAAGGTTTTCCATTTCATAACAGAAAGTTAGAAAACCTGAAAAAATTTTTGTCTGAAAATGCTCTGACTTATGACCAACAGATTCAATATTCTGTACTTTTATGCAATGATGAAGGGGCTATTGTGGGTTGTGGTTCTAGACATGAAAATATTTTGAAATGCATTGCCATAGATAAAAATCTCCAGGGGGAAGGTCTCCTTCAACGTATTATGACCCAGCTGATTACCAATGCTTTTCACCAGGGTATTACTCATTTATTTTTATTTACAAAGCCTGAATACAAAGGAATTTTTTCGGATATGGGCTTTTATCCCATCGCCCAAACAGATGACATGCTGCTTATGGAAAATCGGCGAAATGGTATTAAGCAGTATTTAAAGAAAGAAGCAGAACCTTTTGAAAACATTCCGGCCACTGTAGTGGGTTCTATTGTCATGAATGCCAACCCTTTTACCAATGGACACCGATACCTAGTAGAAACAGCTTCCAGACAGTGCGATCAACTCCATGTTTTCGTGTTATCTGCGGATGCCTCTGAATTTCCAGCAGATGTGCGTCTAGATCTGGTAACAAAAGGATGTGAAGATTTGTATAATGTTTATGTTCACGGCAGTTCAGACTACCTGATTTCCCATGCTACCTTTCCTGATTATTTTCTCAAAGATAAAGCCTCTGGCTCTGAAAAAGCTGTGGAACTAGATTTGAAAATCTTCGGAAAATATTATCAAAAAACCTTTGGTATTACTCACCGTTTTGTGGGAGAAGAACCATTCTCAAAAATCACTGCCTTATATAATCAGGAAATGAAAAAAATTCTGCCAGACTATGGCATACAGGTCATAGAACTGCCAAGATACCGCCTGGATGACACGATTATCAGTGCTACTTTAGTACGTAAGAAATTCCTGGAAGGAGATTTCGAGGGCATCAAAAATTTCGTTCCTTACACCACCTACGAATACCTCCTTTCCCAAAAAGGTCAGGCGCTTCGAAAAAAACTCTTAGAAAAAGGAGCTGCTTTGTAATGCACACATGTTGGACACAAGGTCCTTCTATAGGGCTTGCTGAAATTTTAGATGCCAGAGAACAACGGGTTAGGATCCAACAGGAGCTTTTAAAGGAAAATCCAAGCTGTGTTGTGAGTTTTACTTTAAATATTGCCGGCCCAATTAAAGTAACCCCCTTTACTCAGTGGCTGTATGCCCTAGGTAATCGTCTGATTCACCATGGTGTTCTGGAACAAAAAGGACAAATTTTTAAAAAAATAGAAGAAAAAAAAGACACTGGTTGGGAAGGATTTTTTGCCCTTTCTTTAAAGCCTGATACTATAAAATCTTATCTTCTCTTTCAGGAAGAAAATCATCCTCTTGGACGCCTCTTTGACTTTGATGTCCTCCGTCCGGATGGCTCCAAAGTTTCCCGACAGGAACTTGGATTTCCTGAACGTACCTGCCTGATTTGCGGCAAGCCTGCTTTTTTATGTGGACGTTCCAGAACTCACAGTGCTTGGGAATTACAGAAAAAAACGCAAGAAATGATGAGCCATTTTTACCATTCCCGCATGTCTGTGCATATTGGTACCTTGATGCAAAAGGCACTGCTCTATGAGGTAAACACCAGTTTAAAACCAGGACTTGTGGACCGTGTACACAATGGTGCACACCAGGATATGTGCATTGATACTTTTGTTACCAGTGCCTATGCTCTGACACCTTATTTTATAAATTGTGCCCTTGCAGGACTGTCTTTTGACAGCTCTCAAGAAGAGCTTCCCACCTTATTTCAACAATTGCGCATTCTTGGAAAACAGGCAGAAGAAACAATGCTGGAAGCTACCAAGGGCATTAATACCCACAAAGGGATTATCTTTTCCGGAGGAATTTTCTGTGCTGCTGTAGGCTATGCAAACTCTGCTTTTCAAACAGATTTAAAAGCACCGAATTTGCCGGAAGTTTTGTCTAGTATCTGCCAGTCCATGGTTTCTGAGCTTTTAGAAGATTATAAGGATATCACACACTCTACTGCCAGAACTCATGGTGAAAAGCTCTATGCTAGCTATGGTATTACCGGTATCAGAGGGGAGGCTTATAAGGGTTTTCCCCATGTACTATTTTCCGGATATCCACAATTTCAAAAGGCATACAAAACTACTGGCTCCCTTACAAAAGCCGGACTTATTGCACTCCTTTATTATATAGGAAATACAGAAGACACAAACCTTATTATTCGCTCAGATTATGAAACTGCAACTCGGATTCAAAAGTCCCTCTCTGCCTTTCTAAATCGCAGCGATTATGAAAAACAACTACATATTCTTACTGCTTTGGATGAGTATTTTGTTTCTAACAATATCAGTCCTGGCGGCAGTGCTGATATGCTGGCTCTCACTTATTTTCTTTCTTTTTTGTCCCAAAAAGATTGCTGGTTTGAAAGTTAATTGTTTTTGAAAGTGCTCTTATTCTGGTAGGACAAAACAGTGTTGGTAAAAGTTCCATTCTGGCAGCCATTGCTGCCGCTATGGGACAGTATACGATCACCCCCTCTGATTTTAATGAAAAACACCAAAACATTGAAATATCTATGGTACTTTCCATTTCCAAACAAGATTTGTCACTGCTTTATAAAAACCGGAGCATTAGCGCTTACAAACGTCGTGATACCTGGTACCGTGATTTTTGCCAAAAACTTCCTTCTTAGTTTCCGCAAACAAAACCGTTATATTCCTCAACTGCTTCCTTCTGTTTATTATCTGGACAGCCAACGGAATCTTGAAACTATCCAAAATCATCTTCTATCTTTTATGGAAAATGATTTATTAAACCAGATGCGGACAGATTGCTGCCTTTTTGACCGTGCTAAAACTTGTACTCACTGTTTTTCCTGCATGGGTTTGATTAACAAAAAAACACCTCAGGAATTAAATGCTTTTGAAACAGAAAAATTATTGGAATACAAGCTTTATCATCTGAACCTAAAAGATTTTTCTTCCAAGGTCAACCAGCACTTTGGACAAAACAGCCAGTATCATGGACAAGTTATCTATGACTTAACTTGTCATACCGGAGATATTTTCAAAGTACAAGGATATATGAAACAGAAACATCACGCCCAGCCTGTGCCTCTTACTCATCTAGGAAAAGGTATGTGCAGTATCTATCTTCTCTCCCTTTTGGAAGCCTACATGGAAGGTGAGGACCGACTGCCTGCTCTAATTTTAATGGAAGACCCTGAGATTTACCTACATCCCCAACTTCAAAAGATTTCAAGCGTTAAATTTTCATTTGACAAAACGTATTGCAACTGGTATAATGCCCCATTACTATAGAAAACACAACGGGAAGGATGGTTTTATGACATTTTATCAGGAATTACAATTAAATCAAATTGGTTCCAAAGCTGTAATTCGGGGTGCAAAAACAAAAAAAGAAAAAGTCCGGCATACCTGTATCTATTTTGTTAAAATTGCAATCACTATGCTCTTCTGCATGGGATTTGTAATAGGCTTCAGCACAATATTTGGTGATGATAATAGCATTGCCGGTGTTGTATTGCTCTTATTTCTTATGGTATTTAAAAATGCTGATTTTGGAATTGGTATGAAGGATTCCTTAGGTGTTATGGGAATTATTTTTGCGGTCTTAATTGTTATGCCAAGACTTGCCAACTCCTTTGACCCCATAACAGGAATGTTCATCAATATGGGCTGCATTTTTCTTCTTGCCTTTTTAAGCTGTCATAATCTTCTCATGTTTAACCAGTCCACTGTTGTCCTTGGATATCTTCTTCTCTACGGGTATGACGCTTCTGGTAAAACCTTTGCCCTTCGCAGTATAGGGCTTCTTCTGGGAGCAGCAGCTACGATACTTGTATTTTACAGAGGGCACAAAAAACGTACTTACAAGCGCAATATAAAAGATTTATTTTCTGAGTTTAACATTCATTCTTCCAGAACCCAGTGGCAAATTGCCTTAGCCTTGGGAGTTTCTTCTATTATGTGTGTAGTAGAGCTTCTGGATTTGCCTCGCTCTATGTGGGCTGGAATTGCAGCCATGTCTGTTATGCTTCCTTTTGAAAAAGATTCCAAAGTCCGAACCAAAGGACGAATTCCAGGAAATATTATCGGTGGTATTGTATTCTTAATCCTGTATATCATATTGCCCCCATCATTCCTTTCTTATGCTGGAATCATCGGTGGTATTGGTGTTGGATTATCTGCAACCTATGGATGGCAGTCTTTATTTAATTCCTTTGGTGCTATGGCAGTAGCAACCAGTCTCATTGGTCTGGAAGGTGCGATTTTCTTCCGTATTTTCCATAATATCTGCGGCAGCCTGTACGGGCAAATATTTTATAAACTTTTCAGCAAATCTTTGCGTCGGTTTTCTTCGGACAGAGATGGATTAAGTGTTGTATAATAACAAAGGGATGTTGCATGAATGAATTCCCAAATACAATTTCATGTAACATCCCATGTGTATTTTATCCTATCTTTCCAACTGTTCCATCACTCCCTCAACATTCAGGCACATATCATAAAGATTTTGATATATAGCTTTAAACTGGAGATATTTCTCCATAAGCTCAATCATCCTTTCCGGTTCATCGCAACTAATAAAAGTAAGCCATGCATCTAACTCATCTTGCCGTTCTTCCCTCCAGGATTCAAAAACCTCCTGTAGTTCTGGTCTTACTTCAATGTACTCTAAAATTTCCTTCCTGGTTCGAATCATAGGGAAATATTCTTTTAATTTGTTTGTCATAGGCAGACTCCTCCTGTTTTTTTATATAAAAAATGGGTATGTGCTTCAGAAATGGAAGCATAGAAATAAAAATGAGGCACAGCCTACCACTTTCATGATAGGCTTATGCCTCATCTTCTTGCAGGTGTGAAACCACCTTCAAATTTTATCGTTTATTTAAAATATTCCACACCAGATTCGAAAA
>CAJKMA010000026.1 GCA_905200905.1 uncultured Bacillota bacterium | reverse complement strand
GGAAGGGTGGTATTCTTTTCATAGGCAGTGGGAAGGTCGATCCTGTTTGATTGTTATTTTGTGGTGATTTAACAATACTACTTTTAGGACTTGCTTTCCACTGTTTTGTTATATAAAACAGAAAATCGCTATGCCACAGCCTTGGCAGGCCATCGCGTAGCGATTTTGTTCAATTTCAGTTTGTAGTACTCATTAACAATTAAATAACCGTTACCCTCACGGTAGTACCACCGAGCAGGAAATCACACAGACAGCTACTAAGACTACCTATGAACTATCGCTTCATTTCAGCCAGACAGGCACAGAGCGCATGAGCGATAAAGTTATGCGACTACTGGAAAACTTTTCTCTATGTCCTTGACAAACAGACCGAAATGTTGCAGTGTATGAAGAATAATTGAGAAAGTTGATAAAGAGATAGCAAATAAAAATTTGATAGAATATGCATATAATGAAAGCACCGTCAAAAACAACCATAGCAGTTGTATTTTTGACGGTGTTTGTTGGTTAAACGTTATCTGATTTAGAAGAATCTGGTAATTCTTCTGGTACGGTATACTGATCTGGGTCTGTGTTGTCTTTTTCTGAAGCAGGTTCGTATTTGGCAAATACTCTACGGAAAATCATGGATTCAATATAAGCTACCACGGCAAATCCAAGAAGCATCCACAGCATACTTCCATATACCAATGTGGTGGTAGTTAGGAAAGTAAGAAATCCCAATGCAATAGGAAGTGCAATCACTAAAATGGTCCATGGCAGATTTAAAATTGCAATCAACAGAGAATTTTTGAAAATATTTTTAATGTTGTTTTCAAATCGCGCTGTATATGGAAATATGTAGGATAAAATCATTAAGTAAAAAATAATCAAGGCGCCAATTAAAACGCGGAAAATATTGCTCATATTTTTCGGAAGGAGAGAAGCTGCCTGATAATCTACGAAAACGAAAATACCAAGGACTGCCATAATTAACCAGATAATCGTCGATTGCTTGAAATTTTCTTTAAAGGCTTTTAAAAAACCTTTAAAGATATAAGATTCTTCCCCGCGTACCATTTTCATGGTAATAGTATATAAAGCGGTGATAGAAGCTCCTGCTGTAACAATAGGAAGACAGCAGATAATGCACATTACATTTAAAATCATTAAGTCACATACTTTAGACAGAAACCGCATAATTGGGCTGTCCAGATTAAATAATCCGTTCATAAGTCATTTCCTTTCTAGTTGTCAAGAGAACCTTCATTATTATTTCCTCTGGTTTCGGGGAGGTAGATGTGTACCGATTCAATTCGGTTTCGTTCTACCTTATCTACCACAAGGCGGATACCGGAGTCTGTGATGACGGATTCGCCTTTTTCAGGAAAACGGTCTAATTGTTCAATAATATAACCGCCGATAGAATCATAGTCATCAGATTCTATATCTAGATGCAAAACCTCATCCAAATCATCCAGACGGGCAGAACCTAGTGCCAGATATTCTTTTCCTGGAAGAATTTCAGTCAAATCGTCCTCTTCTTCTATATCGTATTCGTCATGAATATCACCGACGATTTCTTCAACCAAATCTTCCAGAGTTACAATGCCAGAGGTTGCGCCGTACTCATCCAATACTACGGCAAAGGAAACAGAATGTTCTTTCATTTCCATCAACAGTTCAGAAGTTTTCTTGTATTCGTAAGTAAAATAAGCATCTCGCAGAATCTTCCGAAGGGTAAAATCTTTTTTCTCCGTGAGCAGAAGATCTTTTACATTTACAATACCAATAATATTGTCTGTGGTTTCTTCAAAAACTGGAAATCTGGTATGCTTTTCTTCACGGAACAGTTGAATGAGGTCTTCATAACTGCTGTTTACATCAGCAAAGGTCACATCAATTCTGGGAACCATGACATCTTGTGCCTGGGAATCACCGAAATCAAATACATTGTAAATCATCTGACGTTCTTCTGTTTCAATCACACCTTCTTTATGTCCTACATTTACTAGGGTACGAAGTTCGTGTTCTGTAATGGTATTTCCCTTTACACTGTCATCTACCCGTAGAAGAGTCAGCACACCCTTGGCCATTTTGTTGACCAGGAAAATTACAGGGGTCAGTAAGAACATAAGAAATTGAATGATTCTGGCATAGGAAAGCGCCATTTTTTCAGCGTGAAGAGAAGCCATAGTTTTTGGAGTAATCTCTCCAAAAATCAGAACCAAAAG
The DNA here is from genome assembly GCA_905200905.1 of uncultured Bacillota bacterium. GTDB lineage: Bacteria > Bacillota > Clostridia > Lachnospirales > Lachnospiraceae > Blautia. Next base: position 33,301 of record CAJKMA010000026.1, on the reverse strand, counting down.
GGTAATAATACCAGTGCTGACGCTTACTGCAGCATTGCCAAAAAGCCTCATGGTAATAGTGGTGGCAAGGGATGACGCGCTGATGTTTACAATGTTGTTGCCAATGAGAATCGTACTCAGTAATTTACCAGAATCCTCTACCACAGTTAAGAGAATTAAGGCCCGTTTGTCACCTTGTTCAGCCAGAGACTGAATACGAATCTTGTTCACGGTTGTCATAGAAGTTTCTGCTGATGAAAAAAATGCTGATAAACAAATAAGTATAATCAGAGCCAGAAACTGTATGGCGTCACTGGAATCCAATATGTTCAACTCCTTTATAAAAATATACTAATAGCTTTAAGCTATACAGAATAATATACATGATTTCCTTTGAGATTGCAAGGAAGCAAAGGGAAAAAAGTTGATTTAAGGGGTGTCAGAAATAAAAAAACTGTGATATAATGAGCGGTAACAAGCGAGGGCAGGCAATGCTTGTTCATCGTCAATGGAAAATAGGCACAGATATAGGTGTTTGAAAATGAGGGATGAATATTCATGAATAGAAATAAAAAAATTTTACATAAAGCAGCAGTGAATGTACTGGGACTTACTCTGGCCTCTGCTGTGGCAGCTGGAACCGTGGGAGAATTTGCAGCGCCTGTTTCCGTATGGGCAGCCGAGACACAGAAGCAAGAAGTCAGAAAGACCGTTTATCTAAATGGAAGTACAAAAGCTGCGGAAAAAGCAGATGGAAGCACAGAAGAAAAGGCAGTTTCTTCTTTTGGCAAAGCTTTGAAGTGTGCGGGAGAAGATGGTTTGATTTTGGTTTCTGGCACAGTTGTCATAGATGAGAAAACAGAACTGAAAATACCATCTAATGTTACAATCAAAAGAGCAGAAGGGTTTGAAGGCAAGTTTGTTAAAATAACAGGAAAAGGGACCTTGACTATTTTGGGAAAAGGAATTCAGGCATCGGATGTGGATACAGATTCTGCAGAAGCTGGAAAAGAAGCTTTTCAGATGAAGACAGCAGAAGAACAAAAGAAGCCTGAAGATCAGCAGGAAAATACACAGGAAGAAACTCCAAAGCCGGAAAAACCAGATGCATCAGAGGAGGAACAGAAGCCTGATGCACCAGAGAAAGAGCCAAATGAAGAGGAGAAACTTGATGGAGTAGAAGATGGGGTAGACCAAGCACCCGAAGAAAAGAATCCAGAGGATAGTCAGCAGGGGGATTCGGAAACAGAACAACAGCCTCAGCAGCCAGATGTTCCGGAACAGCAGCCGGATATTGAAAAACCAAGTGAACCAGAAACAAAGCCGGAGGAAGAAAAACCAGAAACAGACCTGCCGGAGAAAGGACCAGAGGCACCACAGCAGCCGGATATCCAGCAGCCAGGTGAGACGGAGAAACAAGAAGCTGTTTTAACAGTACCAGAGAACCTTGTATTTCAAACAAAAGCAGAATGGGAAGAATTTTCTTTTGAGGAAGAAGAAGGATTTAAAGGAGAAGGAACCTTTGCCTGGGAAGGAAATACGGAATTAACGGCATATGAAACCCAAATGACACTTCGTTTTACTCCGGAGAATTTGAAAAAATGGGATTATACCAAAGTATCAGGATGGGAGGAGGACTCTCAAACTGTAGTACGGAAGGTCCGAATATTTGTAGAGGAATTAAAGAAGACAGAAACAGAAAAACCGGCACAACCACAGGAAGAGCAAGGGGCAGAGTCTAAAGACGAAGTAACCATTATTCCGGTGGAGCCTACTACACCAGAAGAAGAAAAACAGGAGCCACAAAAACCACCGGTGGAAAACAGCGCACAACCTGGAAAGCTGGGAGAAGTAGCACAGGAAGCTCCAGAGGTTATTCCAGTAGGAAGTTTGATTGATGAATCCGGTGTTCAGGTATATGCAGATTTTCTTCCATTCTATGTGGATCTTCAGGTAAGCTACAATGATAGTGTCAGCCAGTTGCCAGATGCTGGAATTGGAGAGATTTTATCTGCCTATGAATTGAAATTGTGGGATTTAAAAGAGGATACAGAGTATCAAATACCGGAAGGCAAAAAAGTAAAGGTACTGATACCTTTGCCGGAAAATGCAGATTGTTATTCGGATTTGGCCATTGCTCATTACTTGGGAAATAATGAATATGAATATTTCATTTTTGACAAAGACGGAAAAGTAGGAAATATGACCATTGAAGTAAAAGATGGTGAAGAATATCTGGCTTTTGAAACGGCCTCCTTTAGTCCCTTTAATGTAGGGGGACATCAAATTGTAGGGCCTGGAATCAACAGTCCGGGTCACAAGCCATCTACAGGAACAGGAACAGGAGCAGGCAGTCAGTCTACTCAGCAGTCAGGACAGCAGCAATCTCAGCAGAATAATCCTTCATCTGGGCAGAACAATGCTTCCCAATCCTCCCAAGAGACTTCTACTACGCAGAAAAAACCTGGAAACCAGACAGTATCTAGTGCAGGAAGTTCCAATGTAACGATTATTCATACAGTAAAAACAGGAGATGACACAGAAATTGCCCAGTATGTGCTCTTAGGCGCCGGAGCTTTGGCATTGGGAGCCGGAGCAGTGGTTGTTGGAAAAAAGAAGAAAAAACAGGACAAATAAGGCATGAATATAGAAACCCTTCCATATAGATACATATGGGAGGGTTTTTATATGGAACAGACAATTTCAAAAAATGCGAAACCTTTGCAAATGATGAAAGCGCTGCTGCTGTCTTATGCTGTAACAGGCATTTCACTCCTAGTACTTGCTTTTTTATTGTATAAGATGAGACTGGGAGAGAGCCAGGTAAATCTGGGAATTCTGCTGATTTACATAGTGTCTTGTCTAGCTGGCGGATTTTATATGGGCAAAAAAGCAGAGTCTAGAAGATTTCTCTGGGGAATGGGACTTGGAGGCAGCTACGCCTTTTTGCTTTCAGCGGTCACTTTTTTGACAGAACATCATGCAAGAGGAGATATGAAAGAACTAATACTTTTGTTTTTCCTGTGTCTAATAGGAGGAACTTTAGGAGGAATGCTGTCATGAAAAAGAAATACTTGCCTGGCAGAGGCAGCTATGCTATAATACCGCTTAGATATCATATCTGAACATTAAATACGTAAGGAGGATTATGTAATGGAACATATCAAAACATTAAATACAAAGAGCTTACAGAACACAGTGAAAAAGGGTGGATGTGGCGAATGTCAGACATCTTGCCAGTCAGCTTGTAAAACTTCCTGTACTGTAGGAAACCAGAGCTGCGAAAATAAATAATCTGTCGTAAGGCGTTCAAATCTGCCACGGACAGCTTTCGCGTGCAGGAACGAATGGGAGCAGCGGCATCAAAGCCGCTGCTTATTTGTTGCGATAAAAAATATGCAAAAGAAAGGGGTAACACGGTGATTCATCGTTATAAAAACAATGGATATAACATTGTACTGGATGTAAATAGCGGTTCCGTACATGTTGTAGATGAACTGGTCTATGACATCATAGGACTTTTGGATGAAGGCAAAGATGCGGCTTTTATCAAGGAACATCTCAAAGGGCAGTACCAGGAAGAAGAGATTTCTACAGCTCTTGAGGAGATTCAAGAGCTTAAAGATGCAGAAATGCTTTTTACAGAAGATATTTATCGGGATGCCATTGAACATTTCAAAGAGAGAGAAACAGTGGTGAAGGCTCTGTGCCTGCACATTGCTCATGACTGTAATTTGGCATGCCGTTACTGTTTTGCAGAGGAAGGGGAATATCATGGAAGAAGAGCCATGATGTCCTACGAAGTGGGAAAACAGGCATTGGATTTCCTTATTGCCAATTCTGGAAATCGGAGAAATCTGGAAGTAGACTTCTTTGGCGGAGAACCTCTCATGAACTGGGATGTAGTGAAACAGTTAGTAGAATATGGAAGGTCACAGGAAGAAAAATATAATAAAAAATTCCGTTTTACACTGACTACCAACGGCGTTTTATTAAATGACGAAATTATGGAATTTGCCAATAAAGAAATGGCAAATGTGGTGCTTAGTATTGACGGAAGAAAAGAAGTACATGATTTTATGCGTCCTTTTCGAAAGGGTGCTGGAAGCTATGACTTGGTTGTGCCAAAATTCCAGAAATTTGCCAAGAGCAGAGGAGAAAAGAGTTATTATGCCAGAGGTACTTTTACCCGTCATAACCTTGACTTTTCAGAGGATGTGCTGCATTTAGCAGACCTGGGATTTGACCAGATTTCCGTAGAGCCTGTAGTGGCAGATGAAAAAGAAGAATATGCTCTGCAGTGGGAAGATGTTCCGAAAATCTGTGAAGAATATGATAAGCTGGCAAAAGAAATGATTCGTAGAAGAAAAGAAGGCAAAGCCTTTAATTTCTTCCATTTTATGATTGATTTAACAGGTGGTCCTTGTGTTTATAAACGCCTGTCTGGTTGTGGTTCAGGAACAGAATATTTGGCTGTTACTCCATGGGGAGATTTATATCCATGTCATCAGTTTGTTGGGGAAGAGAAATTCCTTATGGGAAATGTATGGGATGGTGTAAAACGTCAGGACCTTTGCAAAGAATTTAAAAATTGTAATGTCTATGCAAAGGAGAAATGTCAGGATTGTTTTGCTAAATTCTATTGCAGCGGCGGCTGTGCGGCAAACTCCTATAATTTCCATGGTTCCATTAATGATGCCTATGATCTGGGCTGTGAACTGCAGCGCAAGCGTGTGGAGTGTGCGATTATGTTAAAAGCGGCTGAGGCAGCAGAGGAATAACCTATGGCGATTGTCATGAAATAAGAATGTAAAGAAGGGAAAGACCATGAAAAAAAACAGAGGCATACTTGTGCTGGTGATGACTGTTCTGGTTACTGCTTTTTTGATTTTTACCACAGCAGTTGGATTTGGTCCCACAGGAACAGGTGCTGCAAAAAATATTAAGACAGGATTAGACCTGTCCGGTGGTGTCAGCATTACATATGAGACATCAAAAGAAAAACCGAAAGCAGATGAAATGCAGGATACGATTTACAAACTGCAAAAACGTGTAGAGCAATACAGTACAGAAGCTCAGGTATATCAGGAAGGTGAGAACCGTATTATTGTAGAGATTCCTGGTGTAAATGATGCCAATAAGATTTTGGAAGAACTTGGAAAGCCAGGTTCCCTGTATTTTATTGCGCACAAAGACGCACAGGGAAATGAGAATTATACCTATAATGCTCAAACCAAGGAATATGAACTTGTGAAAACCATTGAAGAGATTGAGGCGGATGGCAGTATTGTGTTAAGTGGTACTGATGTAAAAGATGCCAAAGCAGCAGTGGGACAAGATGACTTAAAAAATAATATCCATGTGGTAAATCTGTCACTTACGAAAGAGGGAACAAAAAAGTTTGCAGAAGCAACGAAGGTTGCTTATGAAGCTGGAAGAGATACCATTGGTATTTACTATGATGGAAGCTTTGTCAGTGTGCCAGAGGTAAATGCTGTGATTGATAACGGAAGCGCACAGATTAGCGGTATGAAGGATGCACAGGAAGCAGAAAATCTTGCATCTACCATCCGTATTGGTGGTCTGAAGCTGGAGCTTACAGAACTGCGTTCCAGTGTTGTAGCTGCACAGTTGGGAGAAGAAGCAATTTCCACCAGCTTGGTGGCGGCAGCCATTGGACTTGCATTAATTATTCTGTTTATGATTATTGTATACAGAATTCCAGGTCTGGTATCTGGTATCGCGTTAGTGATTTATGTATGCCTGGATCTGATTGCGCTGAATGCTTTTGATTTAACGCTTACATTACAGGGAATCGCAGGTATTATTTTGTCCATTGGTATGGCAGTGGATGCAAACGTCATTATTTATGCTCGTATTCAGGAAGAGATTGCAGCAGGCAAAAGCGTAAGAAGTGCTTTACAGGCAGGCTTTAAAAAGGCATTTTCTGCAATCTTTGATGGAAATATTACAACATTAATTGCAGCCTTTGTATTAAACTGGCTGGGATCTGGAACTGTAAAAGGTTTTGCACAGACACTTGCCCTTGGTATTGTACTGTCTATGTTTACTGCGTTGGTGGTTTCCAGAATCCTCATGTATGCGGTTTATGCCGTAGGTGTGAAAAATGAAAAGTTCTATGGTATGAGAAAAGAAAGAACACCAATTCGGTTCTTACAGAAAAGAAAGGTATTCTTCCTGATTTCTATTTTAATGATTTTAAGCGCTCCAGTGGCTATGCTTGCGTTTAAGGGTACCAGTGGGGAGGCTCTGAAATACAGCTTAGAATTTAAAGGTGGTACTGCGACCAATGTATCCTTTGCAGAAGATATGTCAATTAAGGAAATTGATGCCAAGATAACACCTATGGTAGAAAAAATTACTGGAGATAAAAACGTACAGGCTACAAAGGTAGTAGGCACCAACCAGGTGATTATTAAAACCGTGACTTTGGATGTAAAAGAACGTGAAGCTTTAAATCAGGCCTTAGAGAAAGAATTTGGAGTAACACAGAATGATATTACTTCTGAAAGCATCTCTTCTACTGTCAGCAGTGAAATGCGTGCAGATGCAGTAAAAGCAGTAATTGTAGCAACGGTTCTCATGCTTTTGTATATTTGGTTCCGGTTCAAAGACATTCGTTTTGCAAGCAGTGCGGTAATGGCTCTTTTGCATGATGTTTTGGTGGTTCTGGCATTTTATGCCATTGCAAGGGTTTCTGTGGGAAATACCTTTATTGCATGTATGCTGACCATTGTAGGTTATTCTATCAATGCAACTATTGTTATTTTTGACCGTATCCGAGAGAACCTGGCAAGTGGAAGAAAGAAAGAGGAACTGGAAAATCTGGTAAATGCCAGCATTACCCAGACGCTGACTAGAAGTGTGTATACTTCTCTTACTACCTTTATCATGGTATTCTTACTATTTGTCATGGGCGTATCCTCTATCCGTGAATTTGCTTTGCCTCTGATGGTAGGTATTATCTGCGGTGGATATTCTTCTGTATGTATTACAGGTGCTCTGTGGTATGTCATGAAAACAAAAATAAAAAATCGTTAATACAAGGAGGCTGTTGCATGAAGTAGTGCGGCAGTCTCTTTTTACATGAGATGCAAAGGAGAAAGAACATGGAAAAATGGGTAGTATCTGCCAAACGGGCAGATTTTCAGGAAATTAGCCGCAAATTTGGCGTTGATCCAGTGATTGCAAGGCTCATACGCAATCGGGAACAGATTACAGATGAAGAAATTGAGAGGTATCTTCATGGAAGACTTTCAGATTTACATTCCTGGAGACTTTTGAAAGGGATTGGAGAACTTCTTGAGATTTTAAAAGGTAAGATAGACCAGAAGAAAAAGATTAGGATTATTGGAGATTATGATATAGACGGAATATGTTCCACTTACATTTTGCTAAAAGGGCTTCTAAGAGCAGGAGCCTGTGTGGATGTAGATATTCCGGACAGAATGAAAGACGGTTATGGAATTTCTGAGGAACTCATTGATTTAGCAGCCAAGGCACAAGTAGATACTATTATAACCTGTGATAATGGTATTAGCGCTATTTCTCAGATTGCTCATGCCAAAGCCCTTGGTATGACCGTATTAGTAACAGACCATCATGAGATTCCTTATGAGGAGTTGCCACAGGGAGAAGTACGGACGATACTGCCTCCAGCAGATGCTATTGTGAATCCAAAGCAGGAAGGAGATACGTATCCATTTTCCGGAATTTGTGGGGCTATGGTGGCTTTTAAAGTAATTTGCGGGCTATATGAAACCCTAGGGATTCCAAAAGGCGAGCTAAATCTGCTGATACCTTTTGCCGCCATTGCTACGGTGGGAGACGTCATGGAGCTGCAAGATGAAAACAGGATTATGGTTCGCGAGGGACTGTTAAGACTGCAAAATCCGGAAAACAAAGGACTAAAAGCATTGATTCGTGTCAATAATCTGGAAGAGAAAACCATTACAGCTTATCATATTGGATTTATTTTGGGGCCTTGTATGAATGCCAGTGGTCGGCTGAGTACTGCAAAAAGAGCTTTGGACCTGCTTCTTACCGAGGATGAGAAGGAAGCGTCTATTTTGGCACAAGATTTAAAAGCGCTAAATGATAGCCGGAAGGATATGACTGCAAAAGGCGTGGAGCAGGCCATTGAAATGGTAGAAAATACGGAATTAATCAAAGATAGAGTGTTGGTGATTTATTTGCCGGATTGCCATGAAAGCCTGGCAGGAATCATTGCCGGAAGAATCCGAGAGCGTTATACAAAGCCAGTGTTTGTGTTGACTAAAGGTGAGGAAGGAGTAAAAGGCTCTGGCAGATCTATTGAAGCATACCATATGTTCCAGGAAATGGTAAAGTGCAAGGAATTGTTTACAAAATTCGGAGGACATCCCATGGCAGCAGGGCTTTCTATGAAAGAGGAGGATATAGAAGAACTGCGTAGAAGGTTAAATGAGAATTGTACCCTTACACAGGAGGATATGACGGAAAAAATTGTTATTGATGTGCCAATGCCCATGTCTTATGTGACGATTCCTTTGATTCGGCAGTTGAATCAGTTAGAACCTTTTGGAAAAGGAAATACAAAACCCGTATTTGCACAGAAAAATCTTCAAATTTCACAGTGCAGGGTTTTTGGAAAAAATAGAAATGTGGTGAAAATGCAGTTGAAAGATGAATTTGGAGTAGCATCAGAAGGCATTTGGTTTGGCGATGGAGATGTGTTTGTGGCAAAGACACAGGAAAAGACCTTTTTTGATGTGATTTATTACCCTACTGTGAATAGTTTCAGGGGAAGAGAGAGCATAGAAATGGTGGTACAAAGCATTCGATAGAAAAAGGGGTTTGCGTCCGCAAGGAAAAGATGATATACTAAACCACATAAAAATTTGAATTATGACAAAATTCGATAGCAGGCAGGGAGAGCATATGGGAAATTGTGAAGAAAACAAACATGAAAAAAAGAAACTTGAGGATTATGTAAGAAGTATTCCGGATTTTCCGGAAGAAGGTATTATATTCAGGGATGTTACCAGCATTCTTCAGGATGCAGATGGGCTTAGATTGGCTGTGGATTCCATGCAGGCGCTGATAGAAGGAACAGACGCAGATGTGATTGTAGGTGCAGAATCCAGAGGATTTATCTTTGGAGCTCCCATTGCGTATAATTTACATAAACCTTTGGTATTGGTTCGTAAAAAAGGGAAATTACCTTGTGAAACCGTAGAACAAAGTTATGATCTGGAGTATGGGAGTGCTACTGTAGAAATGCATAAGGATTCCATCCAGCCTGGACAAAAGGTTGTGATTGTGGATGATTTAATTGCAACAGGTGGAACGGTGGAAGCAACAGCGAAGTTGGTGGAAGAGTTGGGAGGCCAGGTGGTGAAAATCGTATTCCTGATGGAGCTTGCAGGGCTGAAAGGAAGAGAACGTCTGGCAGATTATGATGTAGCATCTGTGATTTGTTACGAAGGAAAATAAAAGGGTTCGTGGATAAAAGAGGTGATGGTTGGATATGGAAGAAAAAAAGGAAACTACTTTGCAGGCGGAAGAAATTGTAAAAAAGGCTGACGCAAGTGTAAAATCCATGGATGATTTTACCAGTCCGGAAGTTTTATATAAAGAATTAATTACAAGTGTCAGGAAATACCATCCGTCTGCCGATATTTCCATGATTGAAAAGGCATTTCATATTGCCAATAATGCACATAAAGGACAGACAAGAAAATCGGGAGAACCCTATATTATTCATCCCCTCTGCGTAGGTATTATTTTGGCAGACCTAGAGCTGGATAAGGAAACCATTGTTGCAGGACTTCTTCACGATGTAGTGGAAGATACGGTAATGACCAGTGAGGAAATTTGCCAGGAGTTTAATGCAGAGGTAGAGCTTTTGGTAGATGGGGTTACCAAACTGGGACAGTTGAATTATTCAGCTGATAAAGTAGAAGTACAGGCAGAAAATCTGAGAAAGATGTTTCTGGCAATGGCAAAAGATATCCGTGTTATTTTAATTAAACTGGCTGACCGCCTTCATAATATGAGAACTTTGAAATATATGCCTCCTCATAAGCAAAAGGAAAAAGCCAGAGAGACCATGGATATTTATGCTCCTATTGCCCAGCGTCTTGGTATTTCCAAAGTAAAAATTGAGCTGGATGATCTTTCTTTAAAATATTTGAAGCCAGAGGTATACTATGAATTAGTTGAAAAAATTAATTTAAAGAAAAGTGAGAGACAGGCATTTATTGACCAAGTGGTAGGGGAAGTACGGACTCATATTGAAAAAGCAGGAATTAGGGCTCAAATAGATGGAAGAATTAAGCATTTTTTCAGTATTTATAAAAAGATGGTCAATCAGGATAAAACCCTGGATCAGATTTATGATTTATTTGCTGTAAGAATTATTGTAGACACTGTCAGGGATTGTTATGCAGCTCTTGGAATTATTCACGAAATGTATAAACCAATTCCCGGGCGGTTTAAAGACTATATTGCTATGCCAAAACCCAATATGTACCAGTCTTTGCATACCACGTTAATTGGACCAAACGGACAGCCCTTTGAAATTCAGATTCGTACTTTTGAGATGCATAGGACTGCAGAATACGGTATTGCTGCCCATTGGAAATACAAAGAAGTATCCAACAATGGAAAACTTAGTGTCACACAGTCGGAAGAGGAAAAAATGAGCTGGTTGCGTCAGATTCTGGAATGGCAGAAGGATATGTCTGATAATAAAGAATTCCTGAGCTTGCTAAAAAGTGATTTGGACTTGTTTTCAGAAAGTGTGTACTGTTTTACCCCTGCAGGAGATGTAAAAACACTGCCAAATGGATCTACGCCTATTGATTTTGCCTATAATGTTCATAGTGCAGTGGGAAATAAGATGGTTGGAGCCAGAGTAAACGGAAAATTAGTTCCCATTGAATATGTGATTAAAAACGGGGACCGTGTGGAAATCATTACTTCTCAAAACTCCAAAGGTCCCAGCCGTGACTGGCTGAAGGTGGTGAAGAGTACCCAGGCAAAAAATAAAATTAACCAATGGTTTAAACAAGAACTAAAGGTTGATAATATTTTAAAAGGCAAGGAAATGTTGGCTCAATATGCCAAAGTAAAAGGTGTGAATCTGGGAGAAATTCAGAAGCCAAAATACCAGGAAGCTGTGATGAAAAAATACGGATTCAGGGACTGGGATTCCGTGCTTGCAGCCCTTGGACATGGTGGGTTGAAAGAAGGTCAGATTCTTAACAAGCTCCAAGAGGTTTATAACAAAGATCATAAGGCTGAAATCACAGATGCTAAAGTGTTGGAGGCTACTGCAGAAAAGAAGGAAAAACTTCGCATTGCAAAGAGTAAAGGCGGCATTGTTGTAAAGGGAATCCATGATGTGGCAGTGCGGTTTTCTAAATGTTGTAATCCAATTCCAGGGGACGAAATTGTTGGATATGTAACCAGAGGCCGTGGTGTCACCATTCATAGAACGGATTGTATCAATGTCATGAATATGAATGCAGAAGACAGAAATCGTCTGATTGATGCAGAATGGCAAGTTCCAGAACAGGCTACAGGAGAGCGTTATATTGCAGATTTAAATATTTATGCATACAACCGGACAGGTCTTATTGTAGATATTTCAAAATTATTTACAGAGCGTAAGATTGATATTTCCTCTTTAAACACAAGAACCAGTAAACAGGGAATTGCTACTATTAATATTTCCTTTGAAGTAGGAAGTAAGGAAGAATTGAATAATGTAATTGAAAAACTACGGCAGATAGAAAGCGTAAAGGATATCGAGCGTACTGCCGGTTAAGGAGTAGTTATGAAAAATTTAATTTTAAGAGGTCTTGTGGTAGGGCCGGTTTCCACGAATTGCTATTTTTTGAAACACAATGATACAGATGAAATGATTATTGTGGATCCAGGTGCAGAACCAGAGCGAATTATCAATGCAGTGCAGCAGCTTTCGGGACATCCGGTGGGGATTTTGCTTACACATGGACATTATGACCACATGTGTGCAGCGAATGAATTGCGAAGCCATTATCAGATTCCCATTTATGCAGCCAAAGAGGAGGAACATCTACTTTTAGATACTACAGAGAATTTGTCTGCTGCCTGGTCAGGGAAGCCGTATACTGTGAAGGCAGATGTTTATGTGGACCATGGCGAGAAGTTGGAACTGGCAGGTTTTTTCGTAAAAACCCTGCTTACTCCTGGACATACTACAGGATCCTGTTGTTACTGGATAGAAGAAGAGGGCGTTTGTCTAAGTGGTGATACCTTATTTTATGGAAGCTGCGGTAGAACAGATTTACCTACGGGCAGTATGAGAAGTATGCGCCAAAGCCTAAAAGAATTGTTGGAAACACTACCAGAAAATACGGAAATCTATCCGGGACACGGAGAAGCAACGGATGCAGCATTTGAAAAACTGCATAATCCATATTTATTATAAGAAAGAGACTAAGGATATATGATTGGAATTTCCTTTAATCAAAAAGAATTTGAGTATGATGCTTATACGCTTTTGAAGGCATTTTTTCCAAAAGAAGAGATTCAGATGTTTTATGTACAGGAAGAAGAAGTGCCGACAGATTTAAATCATTTAGTTTCCATTACTTATGGAACCCAGGTATACATCCGCATTCAATGGGAAGAGTCCTTTTTGGAGGGATGGGAAGCCTATGAGGAGACAGAAAACCGGAAAATTAGAAAGAATAAATTAAAACAAGTGTTATATAAATTGTTGTCACAGCTTACAGGACAGACGCTTCCATGGGGGAATCTTACGGGAATCCGTCCTACCAAAATTGCTATGGGACTTATTGAATCAGGGATGAGTAATGCCCAGGCAGCAGATTATATGCGGAAAACTTATTTTACTAGCAACGAAAAAACAGCGCTGGCTATTACCATTGCCAACAGGGAACGGGAACTCTTAAAAGATATTGATTATGAAAAGGGTTATAGCTTGTATGTGGGCATTCCTTTTTGTCCAAGCATTTGTCTATACTGTTCTTTTAGTTCTTCTCCTTTGCAGCGGTGGAAAGACCAGGTGGATGCATATTTGGATGCTTTGTTAAAGGAACTGGATTTTATTGCAGAGGCCATGAAAGATAGGGTGCTGGATACGATTTATATCGGAGGCGGAACACCTACAACCTTAGAACCTGAGCAGTTGGAACGGCTTTTGGGACATATTAGTATGAAGTTTCCTGTGCATCAGGTGAAGGAATATACGGTGGAGGCTGGACGTCCAGACAGTATTACCCGTGAAAAACTCCAGGCAATCCGCAAGTTTCCAGTAACTAGAATTTCTGTAAATCCCCAGACTATGAATCAGGCAACCTTGGAACTCATTGGACGTAAGCATACTGTGGAGGATACGCGACACGCCTTCGCGTTGGCGAGGGAGTGTGGATTTGATAATATTAATATGGACATTATTGTAGGTCTTCCAGGAGAGAAGAAGGAAGATGTACAGCATACTTTAGAAGAAATCAAGAAACTGGATCCAGACAGCCTAACCGTGCATTCCCTGGCCGTGAAGCGGGCAGCGCGGCTTCGTATGTTTCAGGAGCAGTATGAGGAAATGGAATTTATTAATAATCAGGAAATTATGGACATGGCCATAAAGTATGCATATCAGTGTCAAATGGGACCCTATTATTTATACCGCCAGAAAAATATGTGCGGAAATCTGGAAAATATCGGGTACGCAAAAGTTGACAAAGCTGGAATTTACAATATACTTATTATGGAGGAAAAACAATCAATTCTGGCGGCAGGAGCAGGCGCTTCTACCAAATTTGTTTTCCAGAATGGAGAGCGCATTGAACGGGCGGAAAATGTAAAGGATGTTGCCAATTACATTAGCCGTATTGATGAGATGATTGAAAGGAAAAGAGTCGGGATTGATACATGGCTGAAATGAGTGGAAAAGTAATTCGTTATAACTTGGAAACAGAAATCAAACATGGGATACAAGTGAGTAATCTGGCATATGCAGTGGGAATGGAGCTTAGGCTTCCAAAAGAGCAGTGCTATGATTTGGCTGTGGCAGGGATGCTCCATGACATTGGAAAATTGCGTCTGAGCAGATATGTTTCTGGTGACAGAAATCCTCTGGTAATCGAGGAGATAAAATATGTGCGCAGACACACTCAGTTGGGCTATGAAATTTTGAAAGAAAGAGGATATTCAAAGTTTATTCTGGAAGCCATTTATTATCATCATGAGAATTATGATGGAAGCGGATATCCGGAAAACCTAGAAGGAGAAAATATCCCTCTGGGAAGCCGTATTCTCCGCATCTGTGATACTTATGCAGCCCTTACGGAAAAGCGCCCTTACAGGGATGCCTTTTCTTCTTCTCAGGCAGTGCGGATGATGATAGATGAGGTGAAAAATTTTGATATGCAGGTTTTTCTGGCATTTCAGAGAGTTGTTCATAATGAAGAAGAGAGAGGAGAAATGGAATCATGCAGTTAAAGAAAAAACCAGTTACTGGTATGAAGGATATTTTACCGCGGGAAATGGAAATCCGTGATTATGTTATTGGATTGATTAAAGATACTTATAAACAATTTGGATTTACATCCATGGAGGCTCCTTGTGTAGAGCACATTGAAAATCTCACCAGCAAACAGGGCGGAGATAATGAAAAGCTGATCTTCCGTATTTTAAAGCGTGGAGATAAATTAAAAATAAATGAAGCAAAAGAGGAAAATGATTTAGTAGACAGCGGATTGCGTTATGACCTTACTGTGCCCCTGTGCCGCTTTTATTCTAACAATGCCAATGAGCTTCCTCAGCCTTTTAAGGCGTTGCACATTGGAAATGTATTCCGTGCAGACCGTCCTCAAAGAGGTCGTTTCCGTCAGTTTATGCAATGCGATATTGATATTTTAGGAGATCCTACCTTTTTGGCAGAAATTGATGTAATCCTGGCGACTTCTACTTTGGTAGGAAAGTTGGATTTTGACAGCTTTACCATTCGTATTAATGACCGCCGAATTTTAAAAGCCATGGCAGCTTACAGTGGTTTTCCGGAAGAATCTTTTACTCAGGTATTTATTATTCTGGATAAAATGGATAAAATTGGTCTGGAAGGTGTGGCAGCGGAACTTGAGGAAGCTGGCTACGAGAAGGACGGCATTGCAAAATATATTGAATTATTTAAGACAATGGGTTCTGGTATAGAAGGCGTGCAGTTCTGTAAAGAAAAACTGGAAGGCTTCTTAGAACCTAAAGTTGCAGATGACCTGACTACCATTATTGAAAGCGTAATGCAAGCAAAAACAGCTAATTTTAACTTGGAGTTTGATCCAACACTGGTCCGTGGAATGTCTTACTACACAGGTCCGATTTTTGAGATTTCCATTGATGGTTTTGCAGGAAGCGTAGGCGGCGGCGGACGTTATGACGAGATGATTGGCAAATTTACAGGAACACCTACACCGGCAACCGGATTTTCCATTGGATTTGAGCGAATTGTTATGCTGCTTATGGAAAAAGGCTTCCAGGTACCAGGTGCAAAGGCAAAGAAGGCATATCTTCTGGACAAGAAACTCTCCAGCGAAAAACTTCTCCAGGTCATGAAAAAAGCCGGAGAGGAAAGAAGCGAAGGACAGAGTGTAAATATTGTATATGCAAAGAAGAATAAGAAATTCCAGAAAGAACAGTTGGAGCAGGAAGGTTATTCTGTGATTGAAGAAATTTACAATGATACAGAATTATAAAGGAGTTCAATACCATGGCAGAATCAATGAGAGGGCTGAAAAGAAGCCACAGATGTACAGAAGTAACGAAGGCAGAAATTGGAAGCACAGTCACTTTAATGGGATGGGTGCAGAAGAGCCGTAACAAAGGCGGAATTGTATTTGTTGATTTAAGAGACCGCTCTGGAATCATGCAGATTATCTTTGAAAACGGGGAAATTGATGAACAAGGATTTGAGAAGGCTGGACGTTTAAGAAGTGAGTTTGTTATTGCAGTTAAGGGTCATGTGGAAGCACGTTCCGGTGCAGTGAATCCAAACCTTCTTACAGGAGAAATCGAAGTTCGGGCCACAGAGCTTCGTATTTTGTCAGAAGCTGAGACACCTCCTTTCCCGATTGAGGAAAATAGCAAAACAAGAGATGAGGTACGTTTAAAATACCGTTATCTGGATCTTAGAAGACCTGATTTGCAGAGAAATATGATGCTTCGCTCTCAGGTTTCTACCCTGGTGCGTCAGTTCCTTGCAAAAGAAGGATTTTTGGAGATTGAGACGCCAACATTGATCAAGAGTACACCGGAGGGTGCTAGGGATTATCTGGTACCAAGCCGCGTACATCCAGGCAGCTTTTACGCGCTTCCACAGTCTCCTCAGATTTTTAAACAGCTTTTAATGTGTTCTGGATATGATCGTTATTTCCAGCTGGCAAGATGTTACAGAGATGAGGATTTGCGTGCAGACCGTCAGCCGGAATTTACCCAGATTGATATGGAATTATCTTTTGTGGATGTAGAGGACGTGCTGGATGTTAATGAGAGAATGCTGGCATTTTTGTTTAAAGAAGTATTAGGAGTAGAAGTACAGCTGCCAATTCAGAGAATGACTTGGATAGAAGCCATGAACCGTTTTGGCTCTGATAAGCCAGATTTGCGTTTTGGAATGGAACTTACCGATGTCTCAGAAGTGGTAAAAGATTGTGAGTTTGTGGTATTTAAAAATGCCCTGGAGCAGGGAGGCAGTGTCCGCGGTATTAATGCTAAGGGACAAGGTACTATGCCACGTAAGAAAATTGATAAATTGGTAGAGTTTGCCAAAGGATATGGTGCCAAAGGTCTTGCATACATTGCCCTTGGGGAAGATGGAGCTGTAAAATCTTCTTTTGCAAAATTTATGAAGGAAGAGGAAATGGCAGCTCTGATAAAAGCCATGGATGGACAGAATGGAGATTTGCTTCTCTTTGCAGCAGATAAAACCAAGCTGGTATGGGATGTATTGGGCGCTCTTCGTCTGGAATTGGCAAAACAGATGGAGCTTCTGGACAAAAATGAGTACCGTTTTGTATGGATTACAGAGTTCCCGCTTCTGGAGTGGTCTGAAGAGGAAGAGAGATTCATGGCCATGCATCATCCGTTTACCATGCCCATGGAAGAGGATTTACAGTATTTAGATACAGATCCAGGACGTGTACGTGCAAAAGCGTATGATATTGTTTTAAATGGAAATGAAATCGGCGGTGGTTCTGTGAGAATCTTCCAGGACGATATTCAGAGTAAAATGTTTGAGGTTATTGGATTTACGCCAGAAGAAGCACAGAAACAGTTTGGTTTCCTTCTGGATGCGTTTAAATACGGGGTTCCCCCTCATGCAGGACTGGCATATGGACTGGATCGTCTGGTTATGCTTATGGCAAAAGTGGATTCTATCCGCGAAGTCATTGCCTTTCCAAAGGTGAAAGATGCTTCCTGTCTTATGTCGGAAGCACCGGATGTAGTAGATGAGAAGCAGTTAGAAGAACTGGGAATTTCCATTAGAGAAATAACAGAAGAATAAAAGAAAAACCAGAGAGTTCAACATTCGCTCTCTGGTTTTTTTATATCAAATATTATTCCACGTCCTTAGAAATCTCGTTTATAGCATTTTTTGCGTCTCCAAAGAGTGCATTAGAAATCTCGTCATCCATCTGTATTTTCCAGTTTACCCCATCATTGACTAGATGAATCTCCAGTTTCTGGGAAGATGTTTTTTTGTTTTTCTCAATACAGGAAATCAGGATTTCACGTTCCTTTTCCCGACGACCCTGAGTACCTGCAGAGAGGGCATCAGAAGTTTTTAGCCATTTGGAAGCCTTTTTTTTGTAGGAATTTATAATGCTGTGAAAATCTACACTTGTGATCGATACCTGCACCACTGCTTGCGTGCTGTCTGAGGTTTCCTTTAATATTTTGTAACGAAAATGTTTACTGATTTGTTCGGCAAGAACTTCTCCAAGAGAAGTCTGGTATTGCTGATCCGTATTCAGAATAGAATCTAAGTGCAGATAAGCACGTAAATCCTGGGGGCTGAAGCTTTTCATTGTATCAAAATGGACTTTTACAATGTCCTTTGGGCTTAGAAGCTTTGCATCTGTGGTATATTTTAGAAAATTTCCAGTAAGTGCATTGTCTAGTTCCTGGGTAGAAACAATTTCCCAGCCCTTTTTGGTCTTTTTTAGCTGGATATCAGCAGTGAGAGACACAGTCTCATATTCTTTAGATTTCATCAAGTCTTTTAAAAGAAGATAGGAGTCTTCTAAAGTGAAAGTCTCTGAAGAAGAAACACTGGTTTTAATATGTTCTTTTAATGCGGCTTTAGAAAAATCCGTTGCAAGGGCTTTGGAATCTAGGGTTTTAATTTTTGCGGTTACATGTGCCTGATTTTCTTTCACAGAAACATCTTTGATGCGATAGGAAAATTTCTGATAAAATAAGGAATAAATATCAGCCAACTCTTGAGAAAGTGTTTCATCTTGTAATTTCTCAGGAAGTATTTCTCCGGTAGAAAGAACGTCTTGCACAACACCAGTGTCAAAATCCTTTAATTGTTCCAATTGAGCTTTTACTGTTTTCTTCACGGCTCGTTCTTCTTTTCCAGCGCATCCTGCAAGGAAAAGAAGGGAAAAAGCCAGTAATAGGATCAGAAAATAAGATTTCTTTTTCATATCTGCAGTTCTCCCACATATTTATCATATTTTTTAACATTTTATCAAAAAATCATAGGGCATGCAACATAATGCTGTAACACTCAGAGATAATATTGAAAGAAAATTGTAAAAAATCCTGTAAATTTTAAAGAAAATTTCAAAGACATTTTGTGGATTTTTTGATATACTCTATTGTATAAATGGATAGAATTGCAACAACAGCATATGTAACGAAAAGGGAAAAGAGGTAATTTATGAAGAAAAAACAAATATGGATTGCAGCGGCTTGTGCAATAGTGTGTATAGGCGGACTGGCAGCGGGAATTATTTTCGCTCAAAAGAAAAAGCATGCAGATGGGGAAGAAATGGCATATGTGATGAGCATTTCTTCTATGAATCAAATGTCGGGTATCCAGAGATTAGCAGGCGTGGTAGAATCACAGAAAACTTTGGATATTCAAAAAGATGGAGAACGGGAAGTAAAGGAAGTTTTCGTAAAAGCAGGAGACGAGGTAGATGTGGGAACTAAGCTGTTTACATATGATACCACAACTACAGAAACAGAACTGCAGCAGGCACAGTTGGATTTGGAGAGGGCTGCTGGAAATATGGAAAATTTAAAAGCGCAGATTGCCCAGCTTCAAAAAGAGAAAAAGAAGGCATCTTCGGATGAGCAGCTTTCCTATACAACACAGATTCAGACAGCAGAAATGGACTTGAAGAAGAGCGAGTATGAGCGCAAAGCAAAAGAAGTAGAAATGAACCAGTTAAAAAGTAAAATTGATAATGCTACCGTTACTAGTGAAATGAAAGGTGTTGTAAAGGCTGTAAATAATGGACAAAATTCTCAGGAAATGTCTATGTACAGTGGTTCTGGTCAGGCATTTATTACCATTCTGGCTACAGGAGAGTATCGGGTCAAAGGAAAGGTCAATGAACAGAATGCTTCTCTGGTAGTAGAGGGAGCCAGGGCAATTATTCGTTCCAGAGTGGATGAAAACCTTATTTGGCATGGAACTTATACTGCTGTGGATACAAAAAATCCAAATAACAGCAATAGCAATATGATGTACGGAATGTCTTCAGAAGATGCTTCTCAGACAACGTCAACATCCTATCCGTTTTATGTAGAGCTGGATGCTTCGGATGGACTTTTGCTTGGTCAGCATGTTTATATTGAACAGGATAATGGAATGCAGGAACGGGAAGAAGGTATCTGGCTGGACGAGGCTTTTTTGACAGATTTGGAAAAGAAACCTTATGTTTGGGCAGAAACAGAAAAAGGAACTTTGGAAAAACGTGTTGTTGTTGTTGGAACTTATGATGAAAATATGATGCAATATAAGATTGAAAATGGGCTGGAAGAATCTGATTATGTAGCATATCCCCAGGAGTTCTTAAAAGAAGGAATGAAAACTACCCATGATCCGGCAGAAGGTATGACACAGCAGGATGCACCGGAAGCATTACCGGAGGAGGGTGAAGGTCTCCCAGAGGAAGAGATGCTGCCAGAAGATGCAGAAGCGCTGCCAGAAGAAGATGCCCTTCCAGAGGAAGAGGTTCAGCCGGAAGAAGGCGGGGAAACCGGAATATAAGAAGAAAGGGTGAGGGTATGAAGAAAAAAATAAAAATCGCAGCTGTAAGTGGTGGCGCTGTTTTGGTTCTTGGAGCAGGCATCTGGTTTGGCGTAAGCCATTTTCAGAAAGGAACCATTCCGGTTTATTCTATGGAAGAACTAGCACAGCAGGTCTGGAATGACACCACTAGCCTGGAAGGGTCCGTATCCTCCAATGCATCCCAGCAGGTGCGACTTTTGGATAAACAAATTGTATCCAAGGTACACGTAACAGAGGGACAGGAAGTAAAAGAGGGAGATCCACTTTTAACTTATGATATGACTCTAGTGAACATCGACCTGGAGATGGAAAAACTGAATAAACAACAGCTGGAAGTAAAGAAAAAAGGACTAGAGCAGGAATTAAAAGACTTAAAAAATGGAAAGATGAGCTCCGTGGCGGCAAATCAGAACTACGAATTGGAATTTCTGGGGGATAGCAATAAGCAGTGGAGACTTGTAGAAACAACATCTACACCTCCAAGTGAGGAAACGCCAGAAACACCACAAAATCCTCCGGAAGGTGAAAGCCAGGAAAATAATGAGAATCAGGAAACACCAGACGGGGGAGAAACACCTCAGAATCCAGATGGAGGGGAAACACCTCAGAACCCAGACGGAGGGGAGACACCCCAGAATCCAGACGGTGGGGAAACACCTGAGAATCCAGACGGTGGAGAAACTCCAGAAGAACCAGAGGCACCAGAAGAAGAATCCATTGCCTACAGTCGTCTTTACTGGGATACCAGTCTTACCGACCCGATTCCTCCCAAGCCAGAGGAGCATGTGGTTGTAGAAACTGCAAAACCATACAAACAGGAAGGAGAAGTATTGTATTTTCTCTGTGAAAAAGATGTATGGGTGCAAGGCGCTTTTTTAAATCATATTGCCGGTTTTCGAGGTGGAGAAGAAAAAGAGGAAGCTCCCCTTACCTGTGTGCTGGAACAGCGTACAGAGGATAAAGAAGATGGGACTTTATTAGCACAAATAACAATTTATGGTGAAAAAATAGAGAAGAAATTTACACCATCTACTTGGTACCGTGCAAAATTAGGTCTGGCAGAATGGGAGGAGGTTCCAATTCCCAATAATCCAGGTCTGGAGGATTTAGATGGAGGAATTTTTATCCCAACACCAGGTGGAGATATTATTGGAGGATACTCTCCAGAAGACATGAAAAAGGCTATTCGTGAAAAAGAACAGGAAATTGCCACAGCAGGTCTTGATATCAGAGAAGCTGATATTAAGATAAAAAAAGTAGAACAGCAGCTTCAGGATGAAACCATTCACAGCACCTTAAATGGTATTGTGAAAAAGGTAGGAGATCCAGCAAAAGGTGAAATTGATGGTGAACCGTTTATTGTAATAGAAAGCACAGGAGGCGTTTACATTAAAGGCTATGTAGGCGAAGATATGTTAAAGACAGTTAAACCAGGACAGATGCTTTCCGGCATGGCTTATGAATCCATGATGCCTTTTGAGGCAGAGATTAAAGAGGTTTCTCCTTATCCTGCAGATGATTATATGATGTACAACAACCGAGAAGTTACTTATTATCCTTTTACTGCTTTTATCCAGGATAGTACAGGTCTCAAAGATAATGAAATGGTGACCATGGATTTGCCTCAAGAGGATGGTGAAATTACCGGAATTTTTCTGAGTAAGGAATATGTCCGAAGTAAAGACGGAGAAGATTATGTTCTTAAAGCAGGAAAAAATGGAAAACTGGTGAAACAGGTAGTACGTACAGGAAGGACATTCTATGGCTCTCTTGTTGAAATTAAAGAGGGGATTACCAAGGAGGATTATGTGGCATTTCCATATGGGAAAAAAGTAAAAGAAGGTGCCAAGACGAAGAAGTCCACCTTGGAAGAATTGTATAGTGGTTATTATTAAGAAAGAGAGGAAAGCAGATAAATGATTGAAAATATTAGATTATCCTTTCAGGGAATCTGGGCACATAAGATGCGTTCCTTTCTGACCATGTTAGGTATTATCATTGGTATTGCATCTTTGATTTCTATTGTGTCAACCATTAAGGGTACAAATGAGCAGATTAAGAAAAACCTCATAGGAGAAGGCGATAATGTGGTTGAGGTTTTCTTAAGTGAAAATGGTGGGGAATATCAGATAGAATATCAGGGGATTCCAGCAGGTGTGCCAGTCATTACCAAGGAACAGAAGAAAGAGATTCTGGACTTAGAAGAAGTAGATGGCGTTACCTTATATCAGTCCAGAATGTATGCAGATGGAATTTTTTATCAGAACAAGGGTATGGATGGCGGAAGTGTGCTGGGAATTGACCAGGATTATCTGGATGTGTGTGGATATCAGATTATTCGTGGGCGCGGATTTTCTAAAGAAGACTATCAGAACTATAGAAAAGTGGTAATGATTGATGAAACAGCTTCTGGAAGTTTTTTTGAAAAGGGACAGGAAATCGGGAAAACCATTGAAATCAAAGGAGAACCCTTTACCGTTATTGGTGTGATAAAGAAAACACAAGAATATGAACCAGTCATTAATAGCCAGGAAGAATATTATACATACTATAGCAACAGCAGTGGTATTGTGTTTATGCCAGATGCATCTTGGCCCATTGTTTATCAGTATGATGAACCACAGCAGGTATCTGTAAAAGCGCCATCCCCAGAAGAGATGAGTGCTGCTGGAAAGAAAACAGCAGAAATTTTGAATGCTTCCATTACCTCTGTTACAGGAACTATTGCATATAAGGCAAAAGACATGATGGAAAAGGCAAAAGGACTGCAGCAGATTAGTGAAAGCACCAATCGGCAGTTGTTGTGGATTGCCAGTATTTCCCTGTTAGTAGGGGGAATTGGCGTTATGAATATTATGTTGGTATCTGTTACAGAACGGACAGGAGAAATCGGACTGAAAAAAGCCATTGGAGCGAATAAGAAGAGAATTTTAGGACAGTTTCTCACCGAGGCATCTGTACTTACCAGTATTGGAGGAATCTTAGGTGTATTTGGAGGAATTGCTTTGGCAGCCATCATTGCAAAGATGTCAGGAACGCCTATGGTTATCAGTATTCCGGCAGCAGTAGGAGCAGTGATTTTCTCCACAGTGATTGGAATTGTATTTGGACTTCTGCCATCCATTAAAGCAGCGAATTTAAGCCCTATTGAAGCATTGCGCAGAATGTAAGAGAAAAGGAATTATTGTATGAAATGACAGATATTTCATACAATAATTCCTTTTTGCGTTAATAAAATTATGGAAAACGGATATCCTGTTTAAAATCCGTATTCTTCGCCAATGAGGATGACGCTGATACGGCCTTTGTGACGGGAGTGACGTGTAATGACTGTGTGACAGCAGATACAGTCAGGGCTTTGACAATCACTGCACATGCCAGTTTTTGTACAAGGTGTCTGGGCTCCTACACGAATGGCGTTTGGTGGGGCAGCGATATTGCGTACTCTGCGAATACCATCTTCCTGGGTTGGAACAACTTTATTCATGCCAACAATGACTAGGACATGGGAAGGTCCCTGAATGAGACAGGCAACGCGGTTTCCATTTCCATCTACATTAATCAATTCTCCATCAAAGGTAATGGCATTAGTACTAGTGAGAAAATAGTCTGCGGTAACAATTTTTCCATAGAGGAGACGGGCTTCTTCTGGGGTTTTTGCTGTCTTGCGGTCAATAAATTGATAATCAGAAGACTGAATCAGTTTCATAATACCGGTTTCTTCCAGGGTTTCAGAACCGCCGCTTGATATGGTTGCCTGCTTTGGAATCAGTTGTTGGACCAGGTCCCTGGCCTGTGCGGCTGTCTCGCAGTAATATCCGGTCATATTGCGTTTTTCCAGATTTTTTATAATAGACGCTGCAGTATTTGCATAAGATTGAGTTTTGTATGACATATAGGTTCCTCCTTTGCTTTTTTTCTATTTTATCACGGATGTGAGGAAAGAGAAAGAAAAAGAGATTGTATTCCTGGATGCTCTATGGTATGATTTTCATAATGATTTGAAAAAGAAAGGGAGTCACCAATCAGTGAAGAATAAAGTTGTAATTGTAACAGACAGTAATAGTGGAATTACACAGTCAGAGGCAAAAGAGCTTGGAATTTCTGTGCTTCCTATGCCTTTTTATATTAATGAAGAATTGTTTTATGAAGATATCACCTTGTCTCAGGAAGAATTTTATGAGAAGTTAGGGGAAGATGCCAATATTTCTACATCTCAGCCGACACCTGCAGATGTTATGGAATTGTGGGAAAAACTGCTTTTGGAAGCAGAAGAAGTTGTTCATATTCCAATGTCTAGCGGGCTTAGCAATTCCTGTGAAACTGCTATGGTGCTTGCAAAAGAATATCATGGCAGGGTTCATGTAGTGGATAACCAGAGGATCTCTGTTACTCAGAGACAGTCTGTTCTGGACGCCATTGCGTTGGCAAAAGCGGGCAAGACTGGTGCAGAAATTAAAGAGGTGCTGGAGAAGGAAAAACAGGAATCCAGTATTTATATTACTCTTGAAACTTTGAAATATTTAAAGAAAGGTGGCAGAATCACTCCGGCAGCAGCAGCTCTTGGAACTGTGCTAAATTTGAAACCAGTGCTTCAGATTCAGGGAGATAAACTGGACGCTTTTTCCAAAGCCAGAGGAAAAAAGAAAGCAAAGAGCATTATGCTTCAGGCTATGAAATCAGATTTGGAAGGTAGATTTCAGGAGTATGCAAAACAGGGACGCATGGCGCTTCAGGCTGCTTATGCAGGAAATGAAGAAGAAGCTATGGAGTGGAAAAAAGAATTGCAAGAGCAGTTTCCAGGCTATGAGATTTATATGGCGCCATTATCTTTGAGTGTTTCCTGTCATATTGGACCAGGAGCTTTAGCTGTGGCAGCGACAAAAATTGCAGATACGGAGTGAAAAGTTTATGAAGAAATTAGCAGTATATATTGAAGAGGTCTTAAAAGAGGCTTTTAAGGCATGTGAATATGATGAGAATTTTGCGAAGGTAACAATTTCCAATCGCCCAGACCTTTGTGAATATCAGTGTAATGGTGCTATGGCAGCAGCCAAAACCTATCGGAAAGCGCCTATTATGATTGCAGGAAGCGTGGTAGAAAAATTGCAGGACTGTCCTGTATTTGAAAGTGTAGAAGCAGTGAATCCAGGTTTCATTAATCTGAAAGTAAACAAAACATTTCTGGCAGATTATTTGAACCAGATGTTGGAAGATTCCAGACTTTCTGTGGAGGAAGCAAAAAATCCTAAGACCATTGTAATTGATTACGGTGGACCTAATGTTGCAAAACCTCTTCATGTGGGACACTTACGTTCTGCGATTATTGGAGAAAGTATTAAGAGAATGGGTCGTTTCCTAGGCCATAAGGTGATTGGGGATGTCCATCTGGGAGACTGGGGACTTCAGATGGGTCTGATTATTACAGAACTGTCTAAGAGAAAGCCGGAGTTGGTGTATTTTGATGAAAGCTATGAAGGAGAATATCCAGAGGAAGCGCCTTTTACAGTAAGTGAACTGGAGGAAATTTATCCAACCGCCAGCGGAAAATCCAAAGTTGATGAAGATTACAAAAATGAGGCTCTGGAAGCTACTTTGCAGTTACAGCAGGGCAGAAGAGGATATCGGGCTTTATGGAAACATATTATGGAAGTTTCTGTTAATGACTTGAAGAAAAATTATGCAAAGTTGAAAGTAGACTTTGATTTGTGGATGGGAGAATCTGATGCAGATGCCTACATACCGAATATGGTGAAATATTTAAAAGAGGAAGGCTATGCATATGTGGATCAGGGTGCATTGGTTGTAGATGTAAAAGAAGAATCAGATACCAAAGAGATCCCTCCATGTATGATTTTGAAATCAGACGGAGCATCCCTTTATAACACCACAGATTTAGCTACGATTGTACAGCGTATGGAAGATTTTCATCCCGATGAAATCATTTATGTGGTAGATAAGCGCCAGGAGCTTCATTTTATCCAGGTGTTCCGTTGTGCGAAAAAAGCCAACATGGTAGATGAAAATACAAAACTTACTTTTGTGGGATTTGGAACCATGAATGGCAAGGATGGAAAACCGTTCAAAACAAGAGAAGGCGGTGTAATGCGTTTAGAACGTCTCATTGGGGAAATCAATGAAGAAATGTTTAAGAAAATCGTGGACAACCGCAGTGTAAAGGATGAAAATGCAGAGAAAACAGCACAGATGGTAGGTCTGTCTGCTATTAAATATGGAGATCTGTCAAACCAGGCATCTAAGGATTATATTTTTGATATTGACCGTTTCACTTCTTTTGAAGGAAATACAGGCCCATATATTCTGTACACCATTGTAAGAATTAAGTCTATTTTAAGTCGTTATGTAGAAGAGGGCAATAGTCTGGAAAAAGGTGAGATTCACGAAGCAGTAAATCCTAGTGAGAAAAGCCTGATGCTGGAATTAGCAAGATTTAATGCGGTGATTGAACCGGCATTTGAAGAAAAAGCGCCACATAGAATTTGCTCTTATATTTATGATTTGGCAAATGCATTTAACAGTTTTTATCATGAGACTAGAATTCTTGGAGAAGAGGATGAGGAAAAGAAAAAATCTTGGATTCGTCTTTTGACTTTAACAAAAGAAGTTTTAGAAACCTGTATTGACCTTTTGGGATTTGATGCCCCTGAAAGAATGTAAAGAAAAGGCTGCCGTAAGGTGGCCTTTTCCATTGTAAAATATGGTGTGGGCGTGGTACAATGAAGAAAAAGGTATCGGGGGAACAAAAATGGAAGATATGAAAGTGAAATATCTGGAAAAAATGTCAGAACTGTATCCCACAATTGCCAAAGCGTCCACAGAAATTATTAATCTTCAGGCAATTTTAAATTTACCAAAGGGAACGGAGCATTATATCAGTGATATTCACGGAGAGTATGAGGCATTTTCCCATGTGCTGAAAAATGGTTCTGGATCTGTGCGAAGAAAAATCGAGCAGGTTTTTGGACATACCATGAGCCAACAGGATAAAAAAAGCCTGGCAACGCTGATTTATTATCCGAGAGAAAAAATAACGTTGGTGAAAAAACAGGAAAAGGATATGGGGGAATGGTATAAGATTACTTTGTACCGGCTGATTGAGGTTTGTAAGAAAACAGCGTCTAAATACACCCGTTCCAAGGTACGCAAGGCACTGCCAGAGGATTTTGCCTATGTTATTGAGGAATTAATGACAGAACGGGGAGACATTACGGACAAAGAATCTTATTATGAGCAGATTATCCATACCATTATTGCCATTGGACGGTCAGAAGAATGTATTATAGCTCTCTGTGAATTGATTCAGCGGCTGGTGGTAGACCACTTGCATATTTTGGGAGATATTTATGACAGAGGACCAGGACCGCACCAGATTATGGACAAACTGGCAGGATATCATTCTTTGGATATTCAATGGGGAAACCATGATATCCTCTGGATGGGGGCAGCAGCAGGGCAGTCCAGCTGTGTGGCTACTGTAGTAAGAATCTGTGCCAGATATGGAAATCTGGATATTTTAGAAGAGGGTTATGGTATTAATCTGCTGCCTTTGGCTACCTTTGCTATGACTTATTACAGGGATGACCCCTGTACTTGTTTTAAGATTAAGGGACACCAGGAGTTGAATCCTGCAGAGCAGGAAATGAATCGCAAGATGCATAAAGCTATTACAATCATTCAGTTTAAGCTGGAAGGCAGGCTTCTCATGCGTCGGAAGGAATTTGGAATGGCAGACAGGGCTATTCTGGATGAAATTGATTATACAGAGGGAACGGTGCGCCTGGGACATTATACCTACCCCATGCTAGATTGTTCTTTTCCTACCATTGACCCAGAGAATCCTTATGAGCTTACCAAGGAGGAACGGGAGGTTGTGGACCGTCTGGTGTTTGCCTTTGTAAATTGTGAAAAACTACAGAAACATATGCAGTTTTTGCTGAAAAAAGGGAGTCTGTATAAAATATATAACCACAATTTGCTTTATCATGGTTGTATTCCATTAAATGAAGATGGAAGTTTTAAGGAAATACAGGTGTATGGCAAATCTTATAAAGGAAAAGCCCTCTATGATGTGCTGGATTCCTATGTACGGAAAGCCTTTGTAGCAGTAAACGAGGAAGAACGAGAAAAAGGTAGGGATATCCTGTGGTTTATTTGGAGTAGTCCCAATTCGCCCTTGTTTGGGAAAAATAAAATGGCTACTTTTGAACGATATTTTCTGAAAGCAAAAGAAACTCATGAAGAAAAGAAAAATCCTTATTATGGTTTTCTGGAACAAGAAGAGATGGTGGATAGAATCTTGGAGGAATTTCAAGTAACCGGTGATTGTCGCCACATTGTGAATGGGCATGTTCCGGTTCATCATATAGAGGGAGAGAGTCCTATTAAGTGTGGAGGAAAACTCTTAGTTATTGACGGTGGTTTTTCCAAGACATATCAAAAGGAAACGGGGATTGCAGGCTATACTTTGATTTACAATTCCTGGGGAATGATTTTGGCAGCTCATGAGCCTTTTACCTCTACAAGTGATGCCATTAGTAAGGAAAGCGATATTTTATCTGACAGTATTTTAGTGAAGCGTACCATACAGAGAAAAACGGTTGAAGAAACAGATACAGGAGTAAAATTAAAAGAAAGGATTGCAGACCTGCAAGAGCTTTTGGAAGCCTATCGAAATGGTCTGCTTAAGGAACGATTATGATTCAGGAACGTATAAAAATTCAAGTACAGGGTTCAGAGGATTACGCACATCTGGACACTTATGTTTTAGGAAGATATTTGGATGATGACCCAAATCCTAAGAAGCCATTGGTTTTAATTTGCCCGGGAGGCGCTTATAAGATGACTTCAAACCGAGAAGCAGAACCCATTGCCTTGCAGTTTAACAGTATTGGGTATCATGCAGCAGTGCTGCGTTATTCCTGTAAGCCAGCAGTATATCCCACTGCCTTGCTGGAAGTTGCCAAATGTGTGCAGTTCATAAGAGAAAAAGGAGAAGAGTGGGGAGTTGACACAGAGAAAATCCTAGTTATGGGATTTTCGGCAGGAGGGCATCTGGCTGCTAGTTATGGTGTGTTCTGGAAAGAACTGGAAGAAAGCACCAAATTGGGAGCAGGCAACGTGTCCCTAGAGCCTAACGGGCTGATTCTCTGCTATCCAGTTATTAGTACTCAAGAGGCCATTGCACATACAGAGAGCATTCAAAACCTTCTTGGAAGTGCTTATGAAGAAAAGAGGGAAAAAATGTCTTTGGAAAACCAGGTAGGGCCTTGGGTTCCACAAACATTTATTTGGCATACTTTTACAGATGAGACAGTACCTTTTTGGAATTCTCTGGCTTTTGTGGAGGCTTTGGGAAAATCCAATGTGCCGGTGGAATTTCATTTGTATCCACAAGGCGTTCATGGACTCTCCCTGGCAACAGAGGGGATTAAACGGTTGGACGGCAGTGGGGTAGAACCAAGTTGCCAGAGTTGGATGCCTCTTTTGATTCAATGGGTTCAGAGAAATTTTGGATTTTAGAAAAAAATCCTTGCAATAAATGAAAACTGTGTGGTATGATATAAACGTTGCGAATGTAACAAAATAACCACGCCTGTGAATTCCAATGGACGGTGCTAGAAAACAGAGTCCCGGCGGTGTAGAAGCAGGTGGAAGCGTAAACCAAAAGGAGAGAAAAAAATGAGCGTTATTTCAATGAAACAGTTACTGGAAGCAGGTGTTCATTTCGGACATCAGACAAGAAGATGGAATCCTAAAATGGCTCCATACATTTACACAGAAAGAAATGGTATCTACATCATCGACTTACAGAAATCTGTAGGTATGGTTGACGATGCATACAAAGCAATCGCTGATATCGCTGCTGACGGTGGTACAATCCTGTTCGTAGGAACAAAAAAACAGGCTCAGGATGCAATCCAGACAGAAGCTGAAAGATGCGGAATGTACTATGTAAATGAAAGATGGTTAGGTGGTATGTTGACAAACTTCAAGACCATCCAGAGCAGAATTGCAAGATTAAAAGAAATCGAAGCTATGGAAAGTGACGGAACATTTGATGTTCTGCCTAAGAAAGAAGTTATCCAGTTAAAGAAAGAAATGGACAAACTTCAGAAAAACCTTGGCGGAATCAAAGAAATGAAGAAACTTCCAGATGCAATCTTCATTGTAGACCCTAAGAAAGAAAGAATCTGTGTACAGGAAGCTCATACTTTGGGAATTCCATTAATCGGTATTGCTGATACAAACTGTGACCCAGAAGAATTAGATTATGTTATCCCAGGTAACGATGATGCTATCAGAGCTGTAAAATTAATCGTTTCTAAGATGGCAGATGCTGTTATCGAAGCAAACCAGGGTGAAGCTGCTGATGCTGAAGAAATCTTCACAGAAGAAACAGAAGAAGCTGCAGTAGAAGAGTAAGATTTGAATAACGGTTGGGAACACAGCTTTTGTGGCAGTGTTCCCAATATCCTGAATCAATAGAAAAACAAACAGGAGGAACCATAACATGGCTATCACAGCAAGTAAAGTAAAAGAATTAAGAGAGATGACAGGCGCTGGTATGATGGACTGTAAGAAAGCTCTTACAGCTACAGACGGCGATATGGATAAAGCAGTTGAATTTTTAAGAGAAAAAGGTCTGGCTACTGCTCAGAAGAAAGCTGGACGTATTGCAGCAGAAGGTCTTTGCAAAACTTTAGTTTCAGCTGACGAAAAGAGTGCGGTTGTTGTAGAAGTAAATGCAGAAACAGACTTTGTTGCTAAGAATGAAAAATTCCAGGATTATGTAGCTCAGGTCGCAGAAGCAGCTATGGAAACAGAAGCAGCTACAACAGAAGAGTTTATGGCATCTACATGGAAATTTGATGCTGAAAAAACTGTACAGGAAGCATTATCTGCTCAGATCGCAGTTATCGGCGAAAATATGAACATTAGAAGATTCCAGAAAGTAGCAGAAGAAAACGGATTCGTTGCTTCTTATACACATATGGGTGGAAAAATCGGCGTATTAGTAGACGTTGAAACAGATGTTGTAAATGATGCAGTAAAAGAAATGGCTAGAAACGTAGCTATGCAGATTGCAGCTTTAAAACCAGAGTATACAAATAGCTCTGAAGTAAGTGCAGACTACATTGCACATGAAAAAGAAATCTTACTGGCTCAGATTATGAACGATCCAAAAGAATCCCAGAAACCAGAAAAAGTTATCCAGGGAATGATTAATGGACGTATCAACAAAGAGCTGAAAGAAATCTGCCTCTTAGATCAGACATATGTAAAAGCAGAAGACGGAAAACAGTCTGTTGCGAAATATGTAGAAGAAGTTGCTAAGGCAAATGGAGCTAATGTAACAATTAAAGGATTTGTTCGTTTTGAAACAGGTGAAGGTCTGGAGAAAAAGAACGAAGACTTTGCTGCAGAAGTTGCTGCACAGATGGGAAACTAATCTGATTCAGTCTAACGTAATATAATGGTTGAAAACCCCAGAAAACTGTGTATTTCTGGGGTTTTTGCTATAATAAACTTATAAACATTTCAATTCTTAGAAAGCGGGGCAATTATGGCGGTTTTAATTGTTATGTGTCTTGGTATTCTCGCAGGACGCTTTCTTGTGCCAAAACGCATAAAGAAAGGAAATGAAATTTTTTCTCTGGTGTGTACTTTTATACTGATTTTTTCTATGGGAGTAAAATTAGGCAGGAACGACAATCTTTTGCAGGATTTATCTTCATTAGGGATATCCAGCTTACTGTATTTTGTGGTACCGACAGTATTTTCTATTTTCATAGTTTTTGTTTTAACTAAGAAATTTATGAAAAAGAAAACCAATGATAGAAGAAATGGAGGGATGAAATGATTGTTTTAGCAATGATCTTTGCTGTGGTACTCGGACTGTTTTATGGCATGTCAGATATCGAGTTAACAGCTGTAAATTTCTTCACCGAGAATACGGATCTGGTATTGTATCTTTTGATGTTTTCTGTAGGAATCAGCATCGGGATGCAAAAAGGTATTTTTTCAAAAATTAAAGAATATCATTTGAAAATCTTTATTATTCCGATAGGAATCATTGTGGGTTCCTTATTAGGAGGAGCTGTCTGCGCCTTGATACTCAAAATGCCGATTCGATACGGTACGGCGATAGCCAGTGGGTTGGGCTGGTACAGTCTTGCCGGTGTTACGATCAGTAATTTGGCAACCGCGGAAGCGGGAAGTATTGCATTTATGAGTAATCTGATGAGGGAAATGTTTTCTTTTGTTATCATTCCATTTCTTGCTGTTCATTTTAATTACTACACGTGTATTGCTCCGGCTGGAGCTACGAGTGAGGATACTACGCTTCCATTGATGCTGAAGTATACAAATGAGGAAACTGTGGTCTTGTCCGTTTTTAATGGAGTGATCTGCTCACTTATGGTTCCTGTTCTGATTTCCTCCTGCTTAAATGTCGTATAGAAAGAAAGTCAGTTCGGATGCTGCATTGGACTGCATCTCACAGCATATAAGTTTTTAACTGGATATACATAACAGATAGCTTTTCGATTCTATCTGAGAAAACACAAGTAGCAAGGGCGAGGGCATACTTCTCGCTCTTGTTTTTCTTTTTAAAAATTCAAAGTATGTATTGACAGATAATATAAGTTAGTTTATACTAACTATATGAGTTAGATACAACTAACTAGAAACGGGGGGATAAATAATGAGCGTTGTAATAGTCGGAGGACATGATCGAATGGTCACACAATATAAGGAAGTCTGTAAGGGGTATCGGTGCAATGTGAAAGTTTTCACACAAATGAGGGCAGGGCTTCATAAACAGATTGGCTCTCCGGATGTACTGGTGCTGTTTACGAATACAGTATCTCATAAAATGGTAAAGGCAGCGCTTGATGAGATAGATTGCAGCCGGACAAATGTGATCCGCTGTCATACCAGCAGCAAAAATGCGCTGACGGAGATCCTGGAAAGCTGCTGCGGATA
>CAJKMA010000025.1 GCA_905200905.1 uncultured Bacillota bacterium | reverse complement strand
TACATATCTGTGGAAAACGATATGTAGACAGAGTGGAAGATGTTACCAAGGTAACCGTCTATTCGAATCAGCCGGAAGTGGAACTTTTTGTAAACGGTAAGAGCCTTGGAAAACAGAATTGTCCAGAACATTTCTTCTATTTTGAAGTGCCGAACAAAGGAGAATCTGTGTTAAAGGCAGTGGCAGGTGAACTGACAGACGAAAGCTTTCTTCGCAAAGTAGAAACCTTTAATGATGCGTACCGATTAAAAGAAAAAGGGGCAATTCTCAATTGGTTTGATATAGAAACACCGGAAGGCTATTATTCTCTGAATGATAAGCTGGAGGACATTATGGCTTCTGAAGAAGGAAAGCAGTTCTTTGTACAGGTGTTCCAGAAGATGGCAGGAGGCAAGGCAGGTGCAGGTGAAAATCCTGGTATGATGCAGATGCTGGGAAGTTTTACAGTGCTCCGTCTCGTAGGTTTGATGGGAACTACAGGTTCTAAAATTACCAAAGAGCAGTTATTGGAAATTAATGCACAGTTAAATCAGATTAAGAAACCAGAGTAATCTTGAAACTCCCATGGTTGTGTGGTATTTTATAAGAAGAAAATGAATACACCATGGGAGGGTAAAAGATATGAAGTATAAGAAGATTCTTCTAGCAGTAGGTGTTATGGCAATGTTGTTTAGTGTAACCGGATGTAAAAAAGAAGAGGCACCCAAGAAAGAAGATACGACAAAAGAAAGTGTAGAACAGCAGGCAAAACCTGAAGAGGAAAAGGAAGAAGAATCCCAAGCTGTGCAGGGAGCAGAGGTAGTCCAGGAGGGAGTACCTGCCAATCAGAACCTACTCACAGGAATAGGAGATCTTTCAGAAGCTGCTATTGGAAAACGTCCTGTGGCAGTTATGGTGAATAATGTGCAGAAGGCTATGCCTCAGTATGGAGTGAGCCAGGCAGATTTGATTTTTGAAATTCCGGTAGAAGGAGATGCTACCAGATTTATGGCTATGTATGGGGATTACACCAAGGTTCCCCAGGTTTGCCCTATTCGGAGCTGCCGCTATTATTTTCCGGCACTTTCCCAGGGATTTGATGCTTTTTACGTAAATTGGGGGATTGATGATACCATAGCAGACTATCTGGAAGCCCTGGATCTAGATCAGATTGAGGGAATCACCAATACAGGTGGTTTGTTTGGAAGAGACCAGGACAAACTGAATCAGGGTTATGCACTGGAGCATACAGGATTTTTTGACGGAACAAAACTGGTTTCTTATATTGAGTCAAAAGGTCTCCGTACGGACTTAAAAGAAGAGAAAAAAGGAGCAGCTTTTCTGTTTAATGGAATGGAAGAGCAGTTAAAACCAGAGGGGAAGGATTGTACACAGGTGGACATTCAGTTTGGAGCACAGTCTTCTACATTTACTTATGATGCAGAAAAAAAGGTGTATTTGAAACAGATTAACGGAACTTCTCAGAAAGATGGAAAGACAGGGGAGCAGCTTGCCTTTACCAATGTTTTGGTGCTGGAAACAGAGATATCTGTGCGTGACGATATAGGACACAAGAAAATCGACTGGGACGGCGGTGCAAACGCAAAGGGATATTATATCTCCAATGGCGGTGTTCAGGAAATCCACTGGTCAAAAGATGAGAATAATGAAGAATCGTATTTAAGGTTTTATGACTTGAACGGAAATGAAATCAAGATTAACCGTGGAAAGAGTTATATTGCCCTGAATTACGCAAATAAAACAACCATGAAATAACAATGCAGAATAGGAAAAGACTCTCCCTGAGGTTCCGGTGGAATGAAGGGGAGAGTTATTTTTTTGGAAAAATACAGGTGGAAATCCATTTTCTTACTTTTCAAAGAAAGAAATCAGTGTTAGAATAAGAACGATTGGCGGCAGCCAGATGTTTATTTTTTTGGAAGTAAGGAGGATAATCGTAATGAGTGAATATAAAATCACCTGTTGTTCCACTGCAGATATGCCGGCTTCTTATTTTGAAGAGCGGGACCTTCCCTATGTTTGTTTCCAGTACCGGATGGATGGAGTAGAGTATCCGGATGACCTGGGAAAGACCATGCCTTTTGCAGAATTTTATGACCGGATTTCAAAAGGGGCAGAACCTACCACAGCACAGGTAAATGCACAGCAGTACATGGATTTCTTTGAACCGATTTTAAAAGAAGGAAAGGATATTTTACACTTTACCCTTTCAGGAGGAATTTCAGGAAGTGTGAATTCCGCAAATATTGCAAAAACACAGATGGAAGAAAAATATCCGGAGAGAAAGATTATTGTCATTGATTCCCTGGCTGCATCTTCTGGTTTCGGAATGCTTGTGGATGCTGCTTTAGATAAACAGGAGGAAGGGCTTAGCCTGGAAGAAAATGCGGCATGGGCAGAAGAGAATAAGAACAAGCTTCATCACTGGTTCTTTTCCACAGATTTGACCAGTTTTATTAGGGGAGGAAGAATCTCCAAGGTATCTGGACTTGTGGGCCAGGCACTGAATATCTGCCCGTTGATGAATGTAAATTCAGAAGGAAAGCTGATTCCAAGAAATAAGTACAGAGGGAAAAAACAGGTCATCCGTGAGATGGTGAAGCGGATGGAGCAGCATGCACAGGGAGGACTTTCTTATAATGGAAAATGCTTTATGTCCTGCTCTGCATGTGAAGAAGATGCCCGGAAAGTCGCTGATATGATTGAAGAAAAATTTCCAAACTTAAACGGAAAAGTGAGAATCAATAGCATCGGTACCGTCATT
This sequence comes from uncultured Bacillota bacterium, assembly GCA_905200905.1. Classification (GTDB taxonomy): domain Bacteria; phylum Bacillota; class Clostridia; order Lachnospirales; family Lachnospiraceae; genus Blautia. The sequence goes on along the minus strand of CAJKMA010000025.1, from coordinate 33,785 downwards.
GGGGCTCATACAGGCCCTGGTACCGTAGCACTGTTTTTCTGGGGAGATGAGAGAGAAATTTAGAAGTAGTATTAGAAGAAAGGTGAAAAAATGATTAAACAAATATTACAGGGTATGGTAGTTGGCATTGCTAACATTATTCCCGGAGTTAGCGGTGGAACTATGATGGTTGCCATGGGCTTGTATGATAGGCTGATTCATGCGATTACGCATTTAAAAAGTGAATTTAAAGATAGCATGAAGCTGTTAATTCCTATTTTCGCAGGAGCAGGAATTGCGATTGTTGCTTTGTCAAGACTGTTTGAGTTCTTATTAGCAACCTATCCGATTCCTACTAATTTCGCTTTTTGCGGGCTGATTGCCGGAAGCCTTCCTTTTATTTTTAAGAAAGTGAAAGGCCATAAGGTGACGGTGAGTAAAATCATTCCATTTTTGATTTTCTTCGGTGTGGTTATTTTAATGGCACTTCTGGGAGAGACAGGGGGAGCCAGTGCAGATGTCAGTTTTGGCTTTGTGAATCTGCTAAAATTGTTTGGGGTTGGTATCATTGCAGCGGCAACTATGGTTGTTCCTGGCGTCAGTGGTTCTATGATGCTGATGCTGCTGGGATATTATGACACGATTTTAAAGGTAATCAATGATTTTGTAGATGCACTTGTGAAATTTGATATGGGTGGGCTTATGACAGGTGTTGGTATTCTGGCACCATTCGGCATCGGCGTTGTAATCGGTATCTTTTTAATTGCAAAGATTATTGAATTTATTTTCTCAAAGGCAGAAATCCATGCATATTATGGAATCATTGGACTGATTCTTGCTTCACCTATTGCAATTCTTTTGAAAACGGACTGGAGTGGTATTTCAGTTCTTATGGTAGGAATTGGCGTAGTTACTTTTGCATTGGGCTGGTTTACAGCAAGTAAATTAGGCGGAGAATAAAAGAGCATATGAAAAAGGCATCATTCAGAAATTTTTTTGAATGATGCCTTTTTAACGTATTTCGTTATCCATTGGACTTTACCTCGTTTGAAAAATTTTTTCTTGTACAATAGAAATGAAGTTTGTTTTATAAAATTTCTATTGGGAGTTGGTTACTATTTCTGGTGGTCCATACCGTCCTTTCTTTTATATTATGAAGTAAATCATTATGTTTTTGGGGGAATCAATCCTTTCTGTTGCTTTTTTTTCCCTGTTTTATTTTATGATTGAATTATAACAGTATATAAGTGAAATGTCAATATAAAAATAGAAAAAAATAATAAAAAAATAAAAGAGACAAATTTAATTAAATAAATCGTATAAAATATCTGAAAATTTGCGAAAGTGAAAAACTAGAAAAAGAAGGAAAATAGTGATATAATGAGCGTTAGCGTTGAAAAATAAAAAGCAGTGTGAGGAAAGCAGTATGAAAATAAGACAGGCCAGATTGCAGGAAATTTCTGAGATTATGAAGATTTACGATACAGCCAGAGAATTTATGAAGGAACATGGGAATCCTACCCAGTGGAATCCAGGATATCCTTCTAAAGAAATGGTGGAGGAAGATTGCAGACAAGGCTATCTTTATGTGTGTGAAGAAGAGGAAACCCTGGCAGGCGTATTTATGTTTTGTATGGAGCCAGACCCTACTTATCAGCATATTTATGAGGGGCAGTGGATAAAGGAAGAGGCTTACGGAACCATGCACAGAATGGCGTCTTCAGGAAAGGTAAAGGGTGTTGCAGCCTTTTGTCTTGACTGGTGTTTTCAGCAGTGTGGAAACCTGAGGGGAGATACCCATGAGGATAATTATGTGATGCAGAGCGTTTTTGAGAAGAATGGATTCCAAAAATGCGGTATTATTTATGTGGCGGATGGCACTCCGAGAATTGCCTATCAGAGAATTGTTTAAAGGAGTGAAACAAAATGGAATTACCAGAGAGAAATCAGCCCTGCTGGTGCGGCAGTGGAAAAAAATATAAGAAATGTCATTGGAATTTTGATGAAAAATTAAAACAGTATGAGAATCAGGGAATTATTGTCCCATCTCACGAGATTCTAAAAACACCGGAGCAGATTAAAAAAATCAAAGAGAGTGCAAAGATTAATATTGCCATTCTTGATTATGTGGCAGAGCATATTCAGGAAGGTGTATCCACCCAGGAGATTGATAACTGGGTTGCAAAAATCACAGCAGAGGCAGGAGCAGTGGCAGCACCGCTGAATTATGAGGGATTTCCAAAGAGCGTGTGTACTTCTGTAAATGAACAGGTTTGTCATGGAATTCCTTCCAAGGATGTGGTGTTAAAGAATGGGGATATTGTGAATGTAGATGTCTCTACGATTTTGGACGGATATTATTCTGATTCATCCAGAATGTTTTGCATTGGACAGGTAAGTCCGGAAAAAAAGAAACTGGTGGATGTGACAAGAGAATGTGTGGAAAAAGGTCTGGCACAGGTGAAACCATGGGGATTTCTTGGAGATATGAGCCAGGCTGTATATGAGCATGCTCATGCAAACGGGTTTTCTGTTGTGCGGGAAATCGGTGGTCATGGAATTGGTCTGGAGTTCCACGAAGATCCCTGGGTGGGATATATCCAGAAGTCAGGAACAGGAATGCTTCTGGTTCCGGGGATGATGTTTACCATTGAACCTATGATTAATATGGGAAGCCATGAAATTTATGTGGATGACAGTGATGGCTGGTCTGTATATACGGAAGATGGCCTTCCGTCCGCACAGTGGGAAATTATGGTGCTGGTGACAGAGACCGGTTGCGAAGTCATTTGTTATTAGGATTTGCAGGAAGAGAGCATGAAACAACTGAAGCTTACTATAACGGAGGAAATGAACGGCCAGGTTTTAGAGAAGGTGATAAAAAAATACCTTGGACTTTCGAAAAAGCAGATTAGCCAGGCAAAATTCCGAAGTGGGGGCATTACCATTAACGGTAATCAGGTCAGAACCACCTATGTCTGTCAGCTTGGAGAAGAACTGAGGGTTTGTGTGGATGAAGACAGGGAAGATACCGGAAAGGTAGTGCCAGGGGCAGGAACACTGGATATTCTCTATGAAGATGAGGATGTGATTGTCCTGAACAAACCAGGCAGCATTCCCTGTCACCCGGGAAGGGGGCATTACGGGGATTCTCTGGGAAACCGGCTTGCAGCTTATTTCGTGGAAAAGGGAGAGCAGACGCTGGTGCGGCCGGTAGGGCGATTGGACAGAAATACATCAGGAATCATGTTATACGCCAAAAACCAGATTGCAGCCGCAAGACTGAGTTTACAGAAACAAGATGGCGTATTTCAGAAAGAATACCTGGTTTTGGTGGAGGGATGTTTCCATACAAAGACAGGGCAGATTAAGATGCCAATCGGAAAAATGCCGGAAGAAAAGATGAAAATGTGTGTGGATGAAAAGGGAAAACCAGCAGATACACAGTATGAAGTGCTGGAAACCTTCCTGATAGAGGGGAAATTCTATTCGCTTGTAGGTTGTCGGATTGTAACAGGGCGTACCCATCAAATCAGGGTTCACATGGCATGGATGGGGCATCCTGTGGTGGGGGATGTGTTGTATGGTCATGATGGTGAGGGGCAGGTAAATCCCTTTTTCACAGGACTTGGACTCCATGCTGAGCGTGTGTCCTTTCAGCAGCCTTATACAGGGAAGAAGATTGTGATTGAAAATGTCCCAAAGCACTGGTTTTTGGAAGATATCAGGAAAAAAGGATTGACAAGGCAAATTTAACATGGTATGTTTTAAGTGCTTATATGACTGACGGAAGTGGAAATGACCACAGGGAGTATAAGCCAGGGAAGCCGACCGTCTGGGCATATATGCTCGGGCAGTGGGCTTTTTTGTATGCTTTCATTCTTTTTATTCTGTTCCGGGTATCTATTCACTGCACTGAAAAGTGCAATATTCCAAATATAAAGGAGAATGATTCTATGGAAATGTTATCACTGGTAAACGAATTAAAGGAAAATGCTTATCCAGGACGCGGCATTGTTCTGGGAAAATCAGAGGATGGGAAAAAGGCAGTAGCTGCATACTTTATCATGGGAAGAAGTGAAAACAGCAGAAACCGTGTCTTTGTAGAAGAAGGACAGGGAATCCGCACACAGGCGTTTGATCCTTCCAAACTGGTAGACCCAAGCCTGATTATTTATGCACCAGTACGTGTATTAGGAAACAAGACAATTGTGACAAACGGAGACCAGACAGATACCATTTATGAAGGAATGGATAAACAGATGACTTTTGAGCAGTCTTTAAGATGCCGTGAGTTTGAGCCAGATGCTCCAAACTACACACCTCGTATTTCCGGTATCATGCATGTGGAAAACGGAAAATATAATTACGCAATGTCTATCTTAAAGAGCAATAATGGAAATCCGGATGCATGTAACCGTTATACCTTTGCATACGAAAATCCTGTTGCCGGAGAAGGACATTTCATTCACACTTATATGCATGACGGAAATCCTCTTCCAAGTTTTGAGGGAGAACCGAAGTTAGTGGGAATCCCAAATGACATTGATGCCTTTACCAAAGAAGTATGGGAAGGTCTGAATGAAGACAATAAGGTTTCTTTATTTGTACGTTTTATTGATATTGAAACAGGTACTTATGAAACAAGAATCGTAAATAAAAATAAATAAAACAGGGAAGGGAACGAATTATGAAAGAATTAGCTTTAAAATATGGATGCAACCCAAATCAGAAACCATCTAAAATCTACATGGCAAACAATGAAGAACTGCCTATCAAGGTTTTATCAGGAAAACCTGGATATATTAACTTTTTAGACGCTTTTAATGGCTGGCAGCTTGTAAGAGATTTGAAGAAGGCTACCGGGCTTCCGGCTGCAACTTCTTTCAAGCATGTATCTCCGGCAGGAGCAGCAGTAGGACTTCCCCTGACAGAAACCCTGGCAAAGATTTACTGGGTAGACGATATGGACTGGAAAAACTTCTCACCAATCGCCTGTGCATATGCGAGAGCAAGAGGTGCTGACCGTATGTCTTCTTTTGGTGATTTTATTTCCCTTTCTGATGTGTGTGATAAGGATACTGCCCTTCTCATTAAGAGAGAAGTATCAGACGGTGTCATTGCACCGGGATATACAGAAGAAGCTCTGGAAATCCTGGGACAGAAGAAAAAAGGAAATTATAATGTGATTGAAATTGATCCAGATTATGTTCCTGCTCCATTAGAGCACAAGGAAGTATTTGGCATCACATTTGAGCAGGGACGTCAGGAACTGGCAATTAATGATGAGCTTATTTCTAATATTGTAACAGAAAACAAAGCACTGACAGAAGAAGCAAAGAGAGATTTAAAAGTTTCTCTCATTATTTTGAAATATACACAGTCAAACTCTGTATGCTTCGTAAAAGACGGACAGGCAATCGGTGTTGGTGCTGGTCAGCAGTCCCGCGTACACTGTACACGTCTGGCAGGTCAGAAGGCAGATAACTGGTGGTTAAGACAGAGTGAAAAAGTGCTTAATCTGCCATTTAAAGATACGATTACAAGAGCAGAGCGTGACAATGCCATTGATGTTTACATCGGTGAGGAATATATGGATGTTCTTGCTGACGGAGCATGGGAGAATACTTTCACAGAAAAACCATCTGTGTTTACAAGAGAAGAGAAACGTGCATGGCTGGATAAGATGACAGATGTAATCTTAGGTTCCGATGCGTTCTTCCCATTCTCAGATAACATTGAGCGTGCACATAAAAGTGGTGTAACTTATATTGCACAGCCAGGCGGTTCTGTGCGTGATGATGCAGTGATTGATACCTGCAATAAATATAATATGGTTATGGCGTTTACTGGTATTCGTCTGTTCCATCACTAAAAAAAATAACGGGAGGCACTTCCATGGGAGGTGCCTCTTGTGTTATACTGATGTGAAGCGTGAAAGAAACAGAAGGAGGAGACAGAATATGAAAAGTGAGCAAACAGGGTCAAAGAGAGATGTTTTTGGCTCCAGATTTGGGTTTATTGTGGCATGTATCGGCTCAGCAGTGGGGATGGGAAATATCTGGATGTTTCCTTACCGGACAGGGCAGTACGGGGGAGCTGCTTTTTTGATTCCTTACTTTATTTTTGTGGCAATCCTTGGATTTTCCGGGGTTGTTGGAGAGATGGCTTTTGGCCGTGCCATGAAGACAGGACCTCTAGGGGCTTTTGGAAAAGCAATGGAATTAAGAGGGAGAAAAGGGGGAAAACTCCTTGGTATGATTCCTGTTCTGGGGTCTTTTGCCATTGCAGTGGGATATTCCGTGGTGGTTGGATGGTTCTTACGCTTTCTTTGGGGTGCTGTTACCGGAGGATTAATGAAGACTACGGATACAGCCGCTTATTTTGGGGAGATAGCCGGTAATTTCGGCAGTGTAGGATGGCATTTTCTTGGTCTTGGAATCACGTTCCTGATTATGATTTTCGGAATTTCCAAAGGGATTGAAAAAATGAATAAGATTATGATGCCTGCATTCTTTGTGTTTTTTGTAATCTTAATGATACGGGTATTTACCCTTGGAAATGTTACAGAGGGCTACCGGTATTTGTTTGTTCCCAAATGGGAGTATCTGGCAAATCCAAAGACCTGGGTGTTTGCTCTTGGACAGGCATTCTTTTCCCTGTCTCTGGCTGGTTCCGGTACCATTGTTTATGGAAGCTACCTGACAAAAGATACGGATGTGGTCTACAGTGCAAGAAATGTAGCGTTCTTTGACACCTGTGCGGCACTTCTGGCAGGCCTGGTGGTGATTCCGGCAGTCTTTGCTTTTGGGATGGATGTATCTGCGGGGCCGCCGCTGATGTTTATCACCCTGCCAAGTGTGTTCCAGCAGATGCCCTTTGGACAGTTGTTTGCCATTGTATTCTTTGTTGCAGTGCTGTTTGCTGCCATTACATCCCTTATGAACTTGTTTGAGACACCCATTGAAGCACTGCAAAATCAGTTTGGGATTTCAAGGATTGCAGCTGTGGGTATTGTAGGGGCAGCAGCTTGTATTATCGGTATTTTCATTGAAAGCGGAGATATGGTCAGCATGTGGATGGATGTGGTTTCTATCTATGTCATTCCACTGGGAGCACTTTTGGCGGCTGTGATGTTTTTCTGGGTCTGCCCAAAAGGCTTTGCAAGAGAGCAGGTGCAGATGGGAAGAGAAAAGAAGCTGGGAGCATGGTTTGAGCCTGCTACGAAGTACTTTTTTGTAGGACTTACGATTCTTGTATATATTTTAGGAATTTTTTATGGAGGAATCGGCTGATTCGGTGAATTCGTGCATTGACAAGAACAGATTTTTTGATATACTTTACTAAGTAAAAGTAATGGACTCAACAAAGATAGCGAGGAGTGTTTGACATGAGTATTAGAATTGGAATTTTAGGTTACGGAAACCTTGGGCGTGGTGTGGAATGTGCAGTGAAGCACAATCAGGATATGGAGTTAAAAGCCGTGTTTACGCGCCGTAATCCTGAAGATGTAAAAATATTGACAGACACAGCAAAGGTCTATCATGTGGATGAAGCAGTGAAGATGAAGGATGAACTGGATGTCCTGATTATCTGCGGAGGAAGTGCCACAGACCTGCCTGTACAGACACCTGAGTATGCAAAGTATTTTAATGTGGTAGACAGTTTTGATACCCATGCCAGAATACCGGAACATTTTGCAGCTGTGGATGAAGCTGCAAAGAAGGGAAATCATGTGGCAATGATTTCTGTTGGATGGGATCCGGGTATGTTTTCTCTGAACCGTTTGTATGCAAATGCCATTCTTCCGGGTGGTAAGGACTATACATTCTGGGGAAAAGGCGTGAGCCAGGGACATTCTGATGCAGTCCGCAGACTGGATGGAGTTGTAGATGCAAGACAGTACACCATTCCGGTAGAAGCTGCGTTAGATGCAGTAAGAAGTGGAGAAAATCCAGAACTGACCACCAGAGAAAAACACACAAGAGAAGTGTTTGTGGTAGCAGAAGAAGGAGCTGACAAGGCGAAAATCGAGACAGAGATCAAGACAATGCCAAACTACTTTGATGAATACGATACAACTGTACACTTTATCTCTGAAGAAGAAATGAAAAAGAACCATACAGGGCTTCCACATGGAGGATTTGTGATTCGTACGGGAAAAACAGGATGGGAAGATGAGCATGACCATGTGATTGAATACAGTCTGAAATTAGACTCTAATCCGGAATTTACTTCTTCTGTCATTGCTGCTTATGCAAGAGCTGCATATCGTTTAAGCAAAGAGGGACAGACAGGCTGCAAAACCGTATTTGATGTGGCTCCGGCTTATTTAAGTGCCCAGACTCCGGAAGAACTGCGTGCACATATGCTGTAATTCCCTTTAAAAGTGAGGTCAGAATATTGGGTCAGAAAATTGATTGGAAAAAGGAAAGTAAACGGTTAATCTTTGGACTGATTGGTGCGGTGATCATGGCAGTCAATATCAAAACCTTTGTGCGGGCAGGTGGATTGTATCCGGGTGGTTTCAATGGAGTGACTTTGCTGATACAGACCATCTGTGACAGGTTTTTTGATATTACAGTTCCATTTTCCCCTATCAGTCTGGCATTAAATGCGATTCCTGCAATCATTAGTTTTAAAGCCATTGGAAAGCGTTTTACAGTGATTACCAGTATCTTGGTCGTGGCAACCAGCTTTATCACAGATATGGTTCCTGCAATTCCTATTACAGAGGATATACTGCTCATCTGTATTTTTGGAGGACTGATCAATGGAGTTGCTATAAGCGTTGCTCTTCTTGGCGGAGCTTCCACAGGAGGAACGGATTTTATTGCGATTTATTTTGCTGAGAAGAAAAAGAAGGATGTGTGGAACTATATTCTGATAGGGAATGTGGCAATCCTGCTGATTGCCGGATATCTTTTCGGATGGGATAAGGCACTGTATTCCATTATCTTCCAGTACACCTCAACCCAGGTGATTCATCTGCTGTACCAGGTTCAGAAGAAAGTGACGCTGTTTGTGGTGACAGAGGAGCCGGAGGCTGTGTACCAGGCTATTGCGGAAGTGACCAATCACAGTGCCACGGAGTTTTCAGCTACAGGAATGTATTCTAATGAAAAACGTAAGATGATTTATTCTGTGGTTTCCACTATGGAGGCAAAGATGCTGATTCAGAGGGTCATGGAGGCGGATCCCAAGGCGTTTGTGAATGTGGTGAAAACAGATACTTTGATTGGAAGGTTTTATCAGAAATCGAATTATTAAACAGAAAAGGCATTGGAACAGAAATCATTATTTTGATTCTGTCCCAATGCCTTTTTTATAAGAATTATTTCTTTCCGTTAAAGCAATAAGTACATACCTTGCATGGCTCCAGTGGAATGGAAGCAAGAAGGTCATCCAGCCGGTGGTAATGCAGGGTAGTGAAATTCAGTTTTTTTGCGATTTCCTCCAGCATTTCCTTGTAATTCTGAGAGTTTGGATCAGCATAAGTATCCAGAACCTCACGGCTGACATTCTCCCCTTCTCTTTCTGCGATGATCCGTCTGGTGATCAAATCCATCTCAGATTTGGAACGTGAGAAATTCAAGTATGGACAGCCGAACATCAGAGGCGGGCATGCCGGACGGATGTGTACTTCTTTTGCTCCGCTATTGTATAAGAATTCTGTGGTTTCCCGAAGCTGTGTTCCGCGGACAATAGAGTCATCAATGAGCAGCAGGCTGCGGTTCTTGATGAGTGCTTCCACTGGAATCAGTTTCATTTTGGCAATCAGGTTTCTCTGCTCCTGCCTGGTAGGCATGAAGGAACGGGGCCAGGTTGGTGTGTATTTAATAAAAGGACGTGCAAATGGGATACCTGAGGCATTTGCATAGCCGATTGCATGAGGGATTCCGGAATCCGGAATTCCAGCTACCAGATCAGGATTTACATCATCTCTCATGGCATCACGTTTTGCAAGTTGTTTTCCGCAGTCATAACGCATGGTCTCTACATTGATTCCTTCGTAGGTGGAAGTAGGATATCCATAATATACCCAGAGGAAAGAACAGATTTTCATCTCATTTAATGGTTCTGAGAGTGTCTGTACACCTTCTGGCGTGATAAATACGATTTCTCCTGGTCCTAATTCCCGCAGTGTCTCATAACCAAGGTTCAGATAGGCAAAACTTTCAAAAGAAGCACAGTGTGCATCTTCTTTGTGCCCGATGATCAGAGGGGTGCGTCCCATACGGTCTCTGGCTGCATAGATGCCATCCGGTGTGAGAAGCATCAGGGTCATAGAACCCTGAATCAGTTCCTGTGCATAGCGGATACCGTCTACAATCGTTGCCTGCTGGTTGATAAGAGATGCCACCATTTCCGTAGGATTGATGCCGCCGCCGCTCATTTCCAGGAAATGGGTGCAGCCGTTTTTGTACGAGATGTCTACCAGCTCATCCATGTTGTTGATTTTTCCTACAGTAGTAATGGCAAAAGTTCCCAGATGTGACTGAACCATAAGAGGCTGTGGTTCGTTGTCTGAGATACAGCCGATACCGGAAGTGCCTTCCAGTTCGTCTAAGTCTCCGTCAAATTTTGTACGGAAGGGTGTGTTTTCAATGTTGTGAATGGAACGATGAAAACCCTGAGAGCCGTATACGGCCATCCCCCCTCGTCTTGTACCTAAATGAGAATGGTAGTCTGTTCCGAAAAATAAGTCCAAGGTACAACTGGACTTAGAGGTTACTCCAAATATTCCGCCCATTTTTATTCTCCTTTTCTTGTATTTCGTTGGATTTCGTCATACGTATTCATTATATACTCTTTGAAAAGGATTCGTAAAGAGATTTCAGGCAACTTTTTCCCTTCGCAAGGGAGAAAAAATAGTGTATAATAGGCGGAAAGATGTGCAAATAGACAAGAAAAGGAGATTAAAATGAAATTTATTTCATGGAACGTCAATGGACTTCGGGCTTGTGTGCAGAAAGGCTTTACAGAATATTTTGAAAAAGAAGATGCTGATTTTTTCTGCCTTCAGGAGACAAAACTTCAGGAAGGCCAGATTGATTTTGCACCAGAGGGATATTTTTGTTATTGGAATTATGCAGTAAAAAAAGGGTATTCAGGAACAGCTATTTTTGCTAAGAAGGAGCCGCTGTCCGTAACTTATGGAATCGGTATAGAGGAGCATGACCAGGAAGGGCGGGTAATTACCTTGGAGTATGAATCGTTTTATATGGTTACGGTTTATACTCCGAATTCTCAGAATGAACTGGCAAGATTGGATTACCGTATGAAGTGGGAGGATGATTTTCGGGCATATTTGTTAAAGCTTCATGAAAAGAAACCAGTAGTAATGTGTGGGGATTTAAATGTGGCACACAAGGAAATCGACCTGAAGAATCCTAAGACAAACCGGCATAATGCAGGGTTTACAGATGAAGAAAGAGGAAAGTTTACAGAATTTTTGGAAGCGGGATTTACAGATACCTTCCGGTATTTTTATCCGGAAGAGACAGGGATTTATTCTTGGTGGTCTTACCGATTTAAAGCAAGAGAAAAAAATGCAGGGTGGCGTATTGATTATTTTTGTGTTTCAAAGGACTTGGAGGAAAAACTGATTTCTGCAAAGATTCATACAGAAGTTTTCGGATCTGACCATTGTCCAGTGGAGGTACAAATTGAATTATGATGGAAAAAGTAAGGCTTACGCAGCTTTCTAAAAGTGCAGGCTGTGCGGCAAAATTAAGTCCACAGATTCTTTCAGAGGTGGTAGGAAAACTGCCAAGATTTTGGGATGAAAATCTGTTAGTAGGAGTTGAAACTTCTGATGATGCAGCAGTGTATAAGATTAACAAGGATTTAGCGTTGATTCAGACTTTGGATTTTTTTCCTCCGATGGTGGATGATCCTTATACCTTTGGACAGATTGCAGCGGCCAATGCCATGAGTGATATTTATGCCATGGGAGGAGAGCCTAAGATTGCATTAAATATTGTGGCATATCCAAATTGTTTGGGAAATGAGACCTTAGAGGCTATTCTTTCAGGAGGCGCGTCTAAGGTGAAGGAAGCAGGGGCAGTTCTAGCAGGAGGTCACTCCATTAATGATGAAGAGCCTAAGTATGGCATGTCAGTTACTGGTTTTGTACACCCTGAAAAGGTTTGGAAAAATTACGGTGCAAAACCAGGGGATTTGATGATTTTAACCAAGCCCTTGGGAACTGGGTTGGTAAATACTGCAGTAAAAGCAGATATGGCTTCTAAAAGAGCTATGGAGGAAGCCAGAAATAGTATGACAGCCTTAAATAAAACAGCAAAAGAAGTGTTTTCGGATTTTCCTGTTCATTGCTGTACGGATGTTACAGGATTTTCCCTGGCAGGGCATGGATTAGAAATTGCCCGTGCAAGTAATGTGACCCTGGAAGTGTGGGCAAAGCAGCTTCCAGTTCTTTGGGAAGCTTTGGATTATGCTGCCATGGGATTGGTGCCGGAAGGAACCTACCGGAATAAAAACTTTCAAAAACATGAGGTGAAGCTGGGAGAGGACATTTCAGAAGCAATGGAGGATTTGATTTTTGATCCTCAGACCAGTGGTGGACTTCTGGTATGTCTGGGAGAAACAGATGCCAGAGAGGCTCTGAAAGTTTTACAAGACAGAGGGCTTGCCACAGCAACCATTGTTGGACAGGTAAAGGAAAAAGGAGAAGATTTCCTTGAAGTTTGCAGCCGATAGAGAAAGGGGCGGACAGCGTTGGATAAGGTAATTTTTCATATTGATGTGAATAGCGCTTTTTTATCCTGGGAGGCAGTTTACCGACTAAAAGAACAGGAGGGAACTGTGGATTTGCGGGAGATTCCCTGTGCAGTAGGCGGTGATAAAACAAAGCGCAGAGGCGTTATTCTGGCAAAATCTCTGTCTGCCAAAGCCTATGGGGTGAGGACTGGAGAGCCTATTACAGATGCCTTGCGAAAGTGTCCGGGACTTACCATTGTTCCAGCCCACCATAGTATGTATAAGGAATACTCCAAACAGTTTATGAAGATTTTAAGGGAATACAGCCCAAATGTGGAGCAATATAGTATTGATGAGGCTTTTATGGATATGAGCGGTATGGAGCATTTGTTGGGAAATCCTGTGGCTTTTGCACATAAGTTGAAAAACAGGATTTGCCAGGAACTGGGGTTTACAGTCAATGTAGGGATTTCCAGCAACAAATATTTGGCTAAGATGGCTTCAGATTTTGAGAAGCCAGATAAAGTACATACCTTGTTTCCAGAGGAAATCCAGGAGAAAATGTGGCCTTTGCCAGTGTCAGAGTTGTTATTTGTAGGAAAAGCCACTACAGGAGTTTTGAAAAAGCTGGGTATTCATACCATTGGAGAACTAGCGAATACAGATGTAGAGATTTTGAAGCATCATTTGAAAAAGCAAGGAGAGAGTATCTGGCGGTTTGCTCATGGTTTTGACGCTTCGTTGGTGGAAGGAGCAGCTCAGGAAAATAAAGGATACGGAAATAGTACTACCATTGCTTTTGATGTAACAGATGAGGTGACTGCCAAGATGGTGCTGTTGTCTCTGTGTGAGACAGTGGCCTTTCGGCTTCGCAAAGATGACACCAAGGCAGAGGTGGTGTCTGTTTCCATTCGGAATTTTGAATTAAAGACGGTTTCCCATCAAAGGGTAATGTCAGCACCTACGAATCTTACAGATGAGCTTTATCAGGTGGTCTGCATTTTGTTTGATGAACTGTGGGATGGAAGTCCAATTCGTCATCTGGGGGTTCATACCAGTCGGGTTTCCAGAGAGGAACGTGGACGACAGATGAGCCTGTTTGACAATACAGATTATGAAAAAATGGAAAAGATGGACCAGGCGGTGGATGCTATCCGGAAAAAGTTTGGCAAAAATGCCATTATGCGGGCATCTTTTCTGGACAATAAGAAGGTGGAGCATATGACAGGAGGACATCCAGACGGAAGACAGGTGGATTTAAAGACATTGAGGGAGAAAAAACATGAGTGAAATAATGGAAGAATTTTTCCAGGGTTATTGTAGGGCGTACGATATGGCGCGTACAGCAGTGGGAGAGTTTCATTATGAAATAGATGAACTTAAGATGGATCAGATTGATTGTGATTACGGTACTTGTATTTATGGAGAAAGCTGCCAAATGATGAAACAGGTGTTTTCTTATATGGAACAAGAAAGTAAGCGCAAAAGAGAGAGGAAAGAAAAATGTTAAAAATTAGAGATATTAAAGAGACAGACAGAGAAGTTTTTTTTGAGATGGCTAAGGATTTTTATGGAGGTCCAGCCTGTGACCATGATGTCCCGAAACAGAATTTTGAGAATACGCTTCAAGAATGTCTTCGTAGCAAAGAATATTCCAGAACCTTAATGTTAGAGGATGAAACAGGAGTGGTTGGGTATTTTCTGCTGGCGATTACCTGGAGTAATGAAGCAGGAGGAATGGTTATCTGGCTGGATGAGCTGTATTTTAAACCAGAGTGTCGGGGAAAAGGTTATGGCACAGAGGCTTTTGCCTGGGTAGAAAGAGAATATCCAGATGCAAAGCGCTTCCGTTTAGAAGCTACTCACAGTAACCAAAGAGCGATTGCGCTGTATGGAAAACTGGGGTACGAAGAATTGAAGTATGATCAGATGATTAAAGAGAGAAAATAATAAGAAGTTATGAAAAACCATCCTACTATTTATGCTCAATTTGCGTACCAGTTGAGCATAAATAGTAGGATGGTTTGCTGTCCATAGGTTCATTAGGAGTGGTGAAGCGTGGTCATGCGTTTTACTTCTGGGACGGTCATAAGGAGTGGATAAAGTACCAGAGAGAGTATCAAACCACTGGCACCTTGGATGAGATTGGCTGGGATGCTGGAAAAGGCGCCTGCACCATACATAAAGTATTCACAGATGAAATAGCCTCCTGCAACGAAAATCATATCAATAATACCGCCTGCTGCCACACCTATATATTGGAATTTTTGTGTTTTTCCCAGCTTTTCGTAAGCTAAGGCAGAACTAAAAGCAACGAGTCCTTTTATGACAAAGGTAATGGGGACATACATCAGGTATCCTCCTAAAAGGTCTGACATACAGGAACCAATACCTGCTGCCAAGCTTCCCCATACAGGTCCAAGTATTACACCGCTAAGAATGACAATTGCATCGCCTGGGTGGATATAACCGCCAGTACCCGGGGTAGGGATGCGAATGGACATAGTAGCTACACAAGACAAGGCTGCAAATAATGCTGCCAGAATCAATTTTTTGGTATTTCCTTTCATAAAGTATCTTCCTCCTTTTTGGTGGTTTTTTTGGTGGTTTTTCTTACTATAAACGGTAAGTGGACTTTTATAAAGAGCCAGTTTCAGAAAAATGAACCAAGCCAGTTAGGAGGAGAAGATATTATTCGCGGAAAGTAAGGGAATCGTCAGTCATGGAGTCAATAATAGCCAGAGATTCTACTCGAATGCCTTCTTCACGAAGCATATCGCCTCCATGTTGGAAGCCTTTTTCAATGACAATGCCAGTACCTTCTAAAGAGGCACCAGAATTTTTTACAATTTCAATCAGTCCCTTTAAGGCACATCCATTTGCCAGAAAATCGTCAATGATTAATACATGATCTTCTGGTCCAAGGAACTTTTTAGACAGAATTACATCGTAAACCTTTTTGTGTGTAAAGGATTCGATTTTCGTGCTGTACATTTCTCCATCCAGATTTAAGCTCTGGGCTTTTTTTGCAAATACAACAGGTACATTGAAATACTGGGCTACAATACAAGCGATTCCTATACCAGATGCCTCGATAGTGAGAATTTTAGTAATCGGTGCATCGGCGTAAATACGCTTAAACTCTTTTCCGATTTCATTAATAAAAGGAATATCCATCTGATGATTTAAAAAGCTGTCCACCTTTAAAATATTTCCTGGTTTTACAATTCCGTCTTTTAAAATACGTTCTTTTAAAAGCTGCATATTTGGTATCCTCCCGGTTTTATACAATAAAAATAGATAAAATTTTGATACTAATCATCATATGACATAATGCGACACTTGGCAACTTCTTTTTTGTTTTTTATGAAAAATATTTTCAAAGGGGAATTTCGTGATATAATAATTACATTATATGGAACACAAGAGAAAGGAGAGATATATTATGGTAGATTATGAAGTGATTCATGAGATTTTGAACTTATGTCCAGGAAATCAGATGAGGGACGTTTTTATAGAGGAAATTCAGTTACCGGAGGATGCAGACTTGGAGGAATATGTAAGGGAAAAATTAAAAAATGAAGGGGAACTGAAGATTGAACGCACAGACAGGGCAGATGGTAGTGTGGTTTTTGATGTTATGACAGCAGCTATTCATCAGAAATATACGTTTTCCCGGTTTTAACAGTTTTTTCCGTTGCTTTTTCAGAGAGGTTTGATATAATGGAAGAAGTGCGAGAGAGGAGGACACAGAAATGGATCAAAAAGGGCAGGAGCATACCCATGTTCTGGAGGATGGAACGGTTGTCGTGCATCACCATGGACATACTCATAGCCATATGCATACCAAAGCTGTGCTGAACCGGCTTTCCCGTGCAATTGGCCATATGGAATCCATCCGCAGAATGGTAGAAGAAGGTAGGGACTGCAGTGAGGTGCTCATTCAGCTGTCTGCAGTGAAAGCTGCCATTAATAATACAGGAAAAGTGATTTTACAGGATCATATTGAACACTGTATCGTAGATGCCATTGAAAGCGGTGACCATGAAGCTTTAGAAGAATTGAATAAAGCGATTGACCGTTTTATTAAATGATAAATGACAAAAGAAAGGATAGGGAAACATGAGCGAAGAAAAGAAACAATGTGACAGTAAGTCTTGCGATAAGGAAAGCTGTGCTGGATGCAGTCATGCAAAAGGTAATGGCGTTCCAAAAGAACAGTTAAATGCGCATTCCAAAATTACAAAAGTAATTGGAGTAGTAAGTGGAAAAGGCGGCGTTGGTAAATCCATGGTAACAGCTTCTTTAGCTAATGAAATGGCGTACCAGGGCTTCCGTGTAGGAATTATGGACGCAGATATTACAGGCCCTTCTATTCCAAGAATGTATGGGTTGAAAGGTTCTGCTGTGGCAGATGATAATGGAATTTATCCTATGGTAACAGGGAATGACATTAAGGTTATGTCTATTAATCTGCTGCTTCCTCAGGAAGATGCTCCTGTTATCTGGAGAGGACCGATTCTGGCTAATATGGTAAAACAGTTCTGGACAGATGTAATCTGGGGCGAGCTGGACTATCTTTTTGTGGATATGCCACCAGGAACAGGAGATGTGCCTCTTACTGTCTTCCAGTCTCTTCCAATTGATGGAATCGTTATAGTGTCTTCTCCTCAGGAGTTGGTACAGATGATTGTAAAAAAAGCTTACAATATGGCAGAAATGATGCATGTACCAGTATTTGGTCTGGTAGAGAACTACAGCTATGTGAAATGTCCAGATTGCGGCAAGAAGATTTATGTGTTTGGTGAGAGTAAAATTGATGCGGCAGCA
This sequence comes from uncultured Bacillota bacterium, assembly GCA_905200905.1. Taxonomy (GTDB): domain Bacteria; phylum Bacillota; class Clostridia; order Lachnospirales; family Lachnospiraceae; genus Blautia. The sequence goes on along the minus strand of CAJKMA010000025.1, from coordinate 16,253 downwards.
GCGGAAGTACAGGTTCCGGTGATTGGAAAGATGCCTCTGGATTCTGATATTGCAGCGGCTGTGGATGCAGGTCAGTTTGCGGGTGTTCTGAATACTTATCTGTCAGGGGCAGGAGAATACCTTCCTCAGATATAAAAATAGTAAAATAGAAAAACGGTTTCTTTTGGAAGAGAAGAATTTCCAAAAGAAATCGTTTTTTGTTTTTTCAAGAGAAAAACTGTGCTAAAATAGAGACATGGAAAAAAAAGAAATGATTCAAATCTCTGTCCGAAATCTGGTAGAATTTATTTTGAGAAGTGGGAATCTGGATAATCGAAGAAGCTTTGCAGCAGATAAGGAAGCCATGTTAAAGGGCAGTAAAATACATAGAAAAATACAAAAACAGATGAAAGCCTCTTACCGAGCTGAAGTGCCACTACAATGGAACCAAGAGTATGATGAATTTATCATTCGTGTGGAAGGAAGGGCGGATGGAATCATAGAGGAAGAGGGGCACACAGTTATTGATGAAATCAAAGGCGTATATATGGATCTTGTTTATTTAGAGGAGCCCATAAGTGTTCATAAGGCCCAAGCTATGTGCTATGCTTATATGTATGGGAAACCTCTGGAAAAGGAGAGTATTGAGGTGCAGATGACCTACTGCCAGATTGAAACAGAAGAAATCAAACGGTTTAGGGAAACATTTCGCCTCTCTTATTTAGAAAAATGGTTTGAGGATTTAATGGCAGAGTATTATAAATGGGCGGAATTTCAGTATCGAAGGAGAAGGGAAAGGCAAATTTCCATGGAGGGGTTAGAGTTTCCTTATCCTTACCGAGAGGGACAAAGAGCACTGGTAACGGGAGTTTATCATACCATCCATAAGGGAAGGCAGCTTTTTATTCAGGCTCCTACAGGTATTGGGAAGACCATGGCGGCTATTTTTCCAGCTGTGCGAGCTGTAGGGGAAGGATATGGGGATAAAATTTTTTATCTTACGGCAAAGACGATTACCAGAACTGTGGCAGAAGAAGCTTTTGCTATTTTAAAGAGTAAAGGACTTTCATATAAGACTCTTAGTATTACAGCAAAAGAAAAACTATGTCTGTGTGAGGAAACAGAGTGTAATCCAGAGAAATGTCCCTATGCTAAGGGGCATTTTGACCGTGTCAATGATGCAGTGTTTAAGCTTTTAAACAGCAGGGATACATTATTGCGGGAAGAACTTCTGGAACAGGCAGAACATTATCAGGTGTGTCCTTATGAAATGTGTTTGGATGTGTCTAACTGGGTGGATGCTATTATCTGTGATTATAATTATGTCTTTGACCCTAAGGTACATTTAAAACGTTTTTTCGGTGATGGTGTGAAAGGAGACTATATTTTTCTCATTGACGAGGCTCACAATCTAGTGGAGCGGGGAAGGAAGATGTACAGCGCAACTTTGTGCAAAGAGGATTTTCTGGAACTGGCAAGAATGGTGAAAGAAGTAAGTGGAAAATTACACCGGCTTTTGAAGAAATGTAATCAACATTTGCTGGAATATAAAAGGGAATGTGATGATTATGAAGTATTGGAAAATATTGCCGGCTTTTCTCTGCAGCTTATGAATTTATTAGGGGAAATGGAGCATTTTTTGGAACAGGAACATGATGAAAAAGTGCAGAAGGCAGTTTTAGAATTCTCTTTTGAGGTGCGCCATTTTTTAAATATGTATGATCTTACCGATGAGAATTATGTCATATATACGCATTATGGGGAACAGGGAGATTTTCTGATTACACTTTTTTGCGTTAATCCAAAAAGAAATTTGCAAGATTGTTTAAACAAAGGAAAAAGTACGGTGTTTTTTTCGGGAACTTTTTTGCCTCTTCCTTATTACCGGTCTTTGTTTAGTATGCGGGAAGATGATTATGCCATTTATGCAAATTCACCATTTCCAAGAGAGCATTTAAAACTTTTGGTGGCAAGAGATGTGAGCAGCAAATATACAAGAAGAGATGTAGCGGAATATGAGAAAATGGCAGAATATATTCTGCAGATGCTTTTGGGGAAGAAGGGAAATTACCTGGTATTTTTTCCATCATATCGCATGATGGAAGATATCAGCCAGATATTGGAAGAAAAGTTAGAAAAAAATAATAGTAAGGTTCGGTGTTTGTATCAGACGCCGTCCATGTCAGAACAGGAACGGGAAGAGTTTTTGGAGAAGTTCCAGGAGGAAGGAGAGGAGACTTTAGCAGGTTTTTGTGTGATGGGAGGCATTTTTTCAGAAGGAATTGACCTGGCAGGAAAAAAACTCATTGGCGCAGCCATTGTTGGAACTGGATTGCCCCAGGTGGGGAGTGAACGGGAAATTTTAAAGGAGTATTATGACAAAAAAGGCAATATGGGGTTTGCTTATGCTTATCGTTATCCTGGGATGAATAAGGTGCTTCAGGCAGCAGGCAGAGTCATTCGGACCAAAACGGATAAGGGGGTAGTGCTGCTTTTGGATGAACGGTTTTTACAACATTCCTATCAGGAATTGTTTCCTCCAGAGTGGCAAGGATACGAGGTATGTACGGTTTCTCAGGTGGGAGAGAAGATAAAACGGTTCTGGAATCCATGATGGAAAGGACTTGCCGTGTGCTTTTTAGTGTACTATAATGAATGGAAAAGAACTTCAGGAGGATGGCATTATGAAAGTTATCAGTACAGAAAAAGCGCCGGCAGCAATCGGACCATATTCTCAGGCAATGGTAGTGAAGGGCGTGGTATTTACATCAGGACAGATTCCATTAAACCCAGAAACAGGCGAAATCCAGGGAGCTACTATTGAAGAACAGGCAGAGCAGGTTATGAAAAATCTGGGTGCTGTCTTAGAAGCAGCAGGAAGCAGCTACGAAAAGACTATAAAAACCACTTGTTTTTTAGCAGATATGGGAGATTTCGCAGCATTTAATGAAGTGTATGGTAAATACTTTACGGGAAAGCCATCACGTTCCTGTGTGGCGGTGAAAACATTACCTAAAAATGTGCTTTGTGAAGTAGAAGTGATTGCAGAAGCAGAATAAAAATAGAACCCCGAAAATCCGTATAGTACTGGTTTTCGGGGTGATTTTTTGCATTTAGAGTTGTATATCCGGCAACAGGTAGCGAAGGAATTTTTCGCAGACAGGGGAAGATAGAAGCTGGGATTGATATGCTAGAATCAGCTTTCTGTTGGGGATAGATTCCTGTATGTTTAGAGGGTAAAATTCTTTTTGACGATGTTTTAATACATAATCAGGGACAACCGTAATACCAAGGCCAATGTGAGCAAAATCTAAGAGAAGATCATTACTGGAAAGTTCAGCTTCTGGTGTTAGGGATAGACCATGTTTTACAAAAAGTTGGTGGAGAAATTCACTGGTAGTGCTGGTTTTATCCAACATAAGAATAGGATAACGGGTTAATTCCCGTAAGGACAGCGCCTGGTTTTCTAAGTTGAAAAATTTCTTACCTGCCACGAAAATGTCCTGAAACTCTCGAATAACGTAGAAGGTATCTTTTTCTGTTAAATAGGGATTTGGTGTGTTTGCCACAATAAAGTCTACCTTGTTGTTGTGGAGAAGGGATACGCAATCTTTTGAAGTTGCGTTTGTAACCTTTATGTGGATGTTTGGAAATTCCTGGTGGAAACGCTGAAAATAGGGAACCAGAAAATAGCGACATATGGTGTCACTGGCTCCAATACGCAAAGGTGCTTCCAGGGAAGGAGAATTCAAAATCTGATTTTCTCCTTCATATAAAAGGTTTACTGCGGGTTCCACATGTCGCAGGAGAGATTCTCCTTCTGGGGTTAAGGCGACTTTTTTTGTACTCCGGTGAAACAGGGCATGTCCCAATTTTTGCTCCAATGATTTCACAGACTGGCTTACCGCAGACTGGGAAATATAGAGTTGTCTGGATGCTTCGGAGAAACTTAGAGTGGTAGCTACGTAATAAAAAACTTTATAAAGTTCAAAACTGATATCCATAGATTAAATCTCCAATTATATATGTATTCATGTTATAATATAAAAGTTACAAGAAAAAAAGTCAATGAAGAGTAGGAATGTAAGATGTCTATAAATATAAGTGATGTTTTAAAGATGGAAGAATGGAAAGAATGTAGATTAGTTGCAGGAAATAAAGGAGTAGATCGAGAGATACTTTATATTGATGCCATGGAAGTTCCTGATATTATTCCATGGATTAAAAAAAATGAGTTGATGATTACTACAGGATATGCCATGAATCGTGACGAAGGGGTATTGTTAGATATTATTAAAGCTATGGCAAAAGCAGGTTCCTCTGGTATTGCACTAAAGACAAAATTTTTTGGAGAAATCACACAAAAGATAAAAGATTTGGCAAATGAATTGCAGGTTCCTGTAATTGAGGTACCACGGGATATGGCTTTTATTAATCTCGCAAATCCTTTAATGAAAAAAGTGGTGAATGCACAAAATCAAAAGTTAGAATTTAATAAAGCCATGAATGAAAAATTTCTTGAAATACAGATTGAGGGTGGTGGATTTCAGGAAATTTGTGCTGTTTTAGGAGAAATGCTAGGGTGTGTAATTCTGGTTGCTGACCATAGACAAATGTTATTAGGGTGCTATCCGGAAGGAGAAGGTGCAGAACGATGGTTAGCAAAAAATGCTTATGAAGATACAACTATACAGAAGCAGTTAAAAGAGTATGTGGAGAAAAGCAAAGATGAAATCGTGGCTGCATCAGCAGGAGAGTGGGAAATACGTGCAATGGGGATATACGTAAAAAATAAATGCAATGGATTTCTTTATGCAGTAGGTTTAAAAGGAAAGTTTGATGAAATGAGTGAAATTGCATTAAGGCAAGCAGGCGTTTATCTAGCTTTGGAGTTTTCTAAAAAGGGTTTGGTAGAACAAACAGAATATTACCAAGATAACAACTTTTTTTTTGATTTAATTAGTGGAAATATTCAGACAGAAGAAGATGCTGTAAAACGTGCTAGAGGGCTGAAGTGGCCTTCTTTTTCATACATATTGGTGGTTGGAGATATTGATGAGTTTGAAAAAGTGATTCGAAATAAAACAGAAGCTGAAGTAAATATTTTTAAAGATGAGATTATGCAGATTCATAAAGATGTCTTGAGAAGGCACAGACAATGTTTTTTTGTTGGAAATAAGAGTGATAGTTTTCATTGTCTGTTTACAAAGGACATTGAGAAAAGCGAAATTTTGAAGTGTATGAAAGAAATACAGAGACAGATTTATAAAAACTATGGTGCATGGATTACAATCGGAGTTTCTACAGAGATTTTTTCTTATCATGATTTTATTATGGCATATAAGAAAGCAAGGACTGCTATTACAATTGGTAAGAAAAGAGGAAAGAGAGAGATTTGTTTTATTGAAGATCTTCGATTAGAAGAGGCATTTTTTGAAATGGCAAAAATGGATATTTTTCGTGAATTTGTAGATGAGACACTTCTGGAATTGAAGATGCATGATGAAAAGTATGGAACTCCTTTTTTGGAGACGCTTAAAACACTGGCAGAGCATCATGGCGCAAGAAAAGAAACAGCGGAGACATTGTTTCTTCATAGAAATACATTAGCTTATCGTATTAGGCGAATTGAACAATTAACGGGGGCTGATTTAAATGATCCAGATGTGTTGTTTCAAGTAAATTTAGTAATGAAAATATTGGCTTACATGGAATCATAATTAAAAAGATGAGAAATTATTTGTTCGTGGTGCACAATTTAACGATTTAAATTTGTGCACCACGAATCTTGTAAAAGGAAGAAGGGATATGTTATCTTTTTATGAAAGATTATGGAGATAATGAATTGTTGCTAAAGGAGGAAATGAGATGAAGAAGAAAGTAATTGCTATCGTTCTTGCAGCAGTTATGGCTATGTCAGTGGCGGGCTGTGGAAGTAAAGAAAAAACAGAAAAGCAAGAAGGGAAGACAGCAGAGAACAAAGAAGAAATTGTAAATAAAGAAGCATCTATTGATGTTCCAGATGAAGTGACAAAAGGTGGAGAATTAAAGATTGCACTGATCTCTTCGCCTAAAAATCTTGATCCTGTAAAATATACAGGAACTTACGAGGCACAGATTCTTTATCAGGTATGTGATACAGTGGTAACATATGATAAAGAAATTGCAAATATTAAGCCATCGCTTGCAACGGAATGGACCATAAGTGAAGATGGAATGGAATATCTGTTTACCATTCGTGATGATGTGTATTTTCATCCCGGAAAATTCCAAGATGGTAGAAAAATGACAGCAGAAGATGTTGCTTACAGTTTAAATCGTTCTGCAAAAGAATCGGCTTTACAGCGTCTTGATATGTTAGATTATGCAGAGGCAGTGGATGAGACTCATGTGAAAGCTGTTTTAAAAGCACCAAGTGCCGTATTTATGACTGCATTAACAAATATTGGAAACGGAATTGTTCCAAAAGAAGAAGTAGAAGGTTGGGGCGACGAATTTGGTAATCATTTAGTAGGTACGGGTCCTTTCATGATGGAAAAATTCAGTTTGGATCAACAGACAGAATTAGTGAAAAATGAAAAGTATTTTCTTGGTGAACCAAACTTAGATCGTGTTGTTTTTAAAGTAATCACAGATCAGAACCAGGAAGTAAATGCTTTAAGAACTGGTGAGATTGATATCGCTATGCAGATCTCTGGTGAATCTGTAAAACTTGTTGCTGAGGATGAAAAAATCAATTTATTAAAGAAGCCTAGTATTCAGATTACTTATGCATATTTCAATATGGTAAATGGACCAACTGCAGATCCGAAGGTTCGAGAAGCATTGATAAAAGCAGTTGATTACAAAGAGTTAGCAGCAGGTGTATTCCAGTATGGAGAAGGGGAAGAAGCATGTCTTCCACTACCAAAAGCATCATGGGGATATGATGAAGCAGTAGAAGCAGATGTTCCATCCTACGATCCGGAAGGAGCAAAAGAGTTACTTGCAGAAGCAGGGTATGCAGATGGAATGGAATTGGATATTTATGTGACAAATGAAACATTCCGTCAGAAAGCGGCAACAATTCTTCAGTCATATTGGAAGATGGTAGGCGTTGATTTAAATATTAATACCGTAGAATGGGGTGCTTTCAGCGAGGTTGGTGCATCTGGACAGGCAGATATCTTTGCAATGGGATGGTTATGGTATCCAGATCCATATTTCTTCTTTGATAAGATGTTCAAATCAGATGCAATTGGTACACTTGGAAATGGACAGGGATATAATAATCCAGAAGTAGATCAGTTATTGGCAGATGCTTTGATTGAAACAGATCAAGAAAAGCGTGCGGAAATATATAAAAAAGTATTAAAAATCATTACAAATGACGATACAGGAATCTTTTATGGAAATCCATACGAATGTATGGGAGTTCATCCAAGAGTTCAGGATTTTAATCAAAGGTCTGACGGTACTATAAAATTAGTTACAGACGAAGAAAATGTTTGGGTTATTCAATAAATAATTTTATCTGTCTCACTCAATGCCTGTTTTAGGGGCAATGAGTGAGACAGATTTTGATAGATGACGTTTAGTTAAGGAGGCAGAGTATGCTAAAAACAATACTGAAAAGGGTTTTGCAGAGTATTCCGACACTTTTTATTGTAATTACGATTACATTTATTCTTACTCGCATGATACCAGGGAATCCTGCACTTACAATGTTAGGTCCGCAAGCACCCAAGGAAGCTGTAGAACAACTGGAAGAAGAACTTGGACTTAACAAAAGTAAGGGTGAACAGTACATGATGTACTTGAAACAGATTCTTTCAGGGGATTTTGGGAAATCTTATTCTTATAACCAACCAGTGATAGAGTTGATTATGGAAAGAGTGCCAAATACACTTTTGATTACCTTGACAAGTCTTTTGATTGCGCTTGTTTTAGGCGTGATGGCAGGAATTATCTCTGCAATAAAACAATATTCCATGTTGGATTACATTTTTATGGTAATTGCATTGATTGGTGTTTCTATGCCTATTTTTTGGATGGGATTAATGCTAGTCCTAGTGTTTAGTGTCAATCTGGGATGGCTTCCAGCTATGGGAATGGGAGATATGGGAAATGGTCTGTGGGATGTAATCAGCCATATGATTCTGCCTTGTTTTTGTCTGTCTACAATTCCAATGGCTACATTTGCCAGAATTACCAGATCAAGCATGTTAGAAGTGGTAAATAATGATTCCATTAGGGCGCTGAGAGCAAGAGGGCTTCGAGAAAGTGTTGTTATATGGAAACATGCATTAAAGAATGCATTACCTCCGATTGTAACTGTTTTAGGTCTTCAGCTTGCCACAGCATTTACAGGAGCAATTTTAACAGAAAGCATCTTTGCATGGCCTGGTATGGGAACTATGATCGTAAGTGCGATTGATAACAGAGATTATGCATTGATTCAAGGGGTTGTTTTGTTTACAGCAATCGTATTTGTTGTAATCAACCTGGTGGTAGATATTGTCTATACCATGATTAATCCTAAAGTAAATTATGAGAATGGGAATGGAGGAAAGTAAATGACGGAAAAGACTTATACGACAGAAAAAATGGGAATTGAAGCCCATTCCCAACTTGTAAAAAAAGAACGAAAATCAAATAATGTTTGGAATAAATTGCGGAGAAACAAAACAGCTATGATTGGTCTGGTGATAGTGGTATTTATGATTGTTTTAGCTGTTTTTGCACCTTTGCTTGCTACTCATGATCCAAATGCAATTAAACCATCTGAGACTTATTTAGGATTGGGGGAAAATGGGCACCTGTTTGGCACAGATGAATTTGGAAGAGATTTGTTTTCTCGTGTAGTTTATGGTGCCAGAATTTCTTTAATTGCTGCAATTGGTGGAACGATTGTTGGAGGTGTCATTGGAATTCTTCTTGGTCTTATTTCTGGCTATGCAGGTGGGGTTGTAGATGCTGTTATTATGAGAATTATGGATGGTATGCTTGCTTTTCCATTTGTTCTTTTGGCAATTATTTTAATGACTATTTTAGGTTCAGGACTGCAAAATGTTATTTTGGCTATAGGTATTGGAAATGTTCCTACATTTGCCAGAGTAGTTCGTGGTCAAGTACATATTGTTAAAAATGAAGAATATTGTAATGCAGGTCGTGTAATCGGTATTTCAAATATGAGAATGTTGTTTGGGCATATTTTGCCAAATACGATTTCTCCGATTATCGTTTATGCAACACTGAATATTGCAGGTGCGATTATTTCAGAAGCAACCTTAAGTTTTTTAGGATTGGGAATTGCGCAGCCAACTGCTTCCTGGGGAAATATTTTACGTGCTGGTAGAGATTGCTTAAATACAGCACCTCATATTGCTACTATATCGGGCGTATTTATTTTGGTTACTGTTCTTGGGTTTAACCTTTTAGGAGATGGCGTTAGAGATGTGCTTGATCCGAAGATGAAAAGATGATGAAGGAAGAATGAGGGAAACATATGAGTAGTAAAGAATTGCTTACTGTGAAGGATTTAAAAACATATTTCTTTACCGCCAGCGGTGTTTCAAAAGCAGTTGACGGTGTTAGTTTTACTTTAAATAAAGGAGAGACCATGGGAATCGTGGGAGAGTCTGGTTCAGGAAAGAGTGTGACTGCTTCCTCCATCATTCGTCTTCTTCCTAAAATAGGAAAAATTGTTGAAGGTGAGATCCATTTTGATGGAAAAGATATTTTGAAATTAAACAAAAATGAATTGTTGAACTATAGAGGAAAGGATATTGCCGTTGTCTTTCAGGACCCTATGACATCTTTAGATCCTGTGTTTAAAATTGGGAATCAGATGGTGGAAATGATCTGTGCTCATCAAGATGTAACTAGGGAAGAGGCAAAACAAAAGGCAATTGATGCACTGAAAAAGGTAGGGATTCCACAGCCAGAAAAAAGAATGGAATCCTATCCATATGAACTTTCTGGAGGTATGTGTCAGAGAGTTATCATTGCAATGGCAGTGTGCTGTAAACCCAAAATGATTATTGCAGATGAACCAACTACAGCATTGGATGTAACCGTGCAGGCACAGGTTCTGGAGTTACTGGAAGAATTGCAGGAGGAAATGGATACATCCATTTTATTAATTACACATAATTTAGGTGTTGTATGGAAAATGTGTGATACAGTTATGGTTATGTATGCAGGGAAAACCGTAGAGTATGCCACTGCCAAGAATCTGTATTTAAATCCCATGCATCCATATACATGGGGGCTGTTAGATTCTATGCCAAAACTGAGTGATGAGGTAAAAGGGGAATTAAATACCATTCCTGGTACACCACCTGATTTGCGTCTGACAGGCAATTGTTGCAATTTTTGTAATCGCTGTCAGTATGCCACTGAAATATGCAGTAAAGAGGTACCGCCGCTGATGGAGTTAGAAGAGGGGCATTTTGTAGCCTGTCACAGACAGAATAAAAAGGAACAACTAAGAAGAGGCGAGGTGAAGGAAAATGGATGAGAAAAAGGTGATTCTAAAAATTCAAAATCTGAGCAAAGATTTTAAAATCAAGAGTCGGAAATTAAGTGAAAAACCACAAATTCTTCATGCATTATCTAACGTTTCTTTAGATGTATATGAAGGTGAAACATTAGGGATTATTGGTGAGTCTGGATGTGGTAAATCTACTTTTGGCAAGTGTCTGGTACAGCTTCATAAACCAACAAGTGGAACTTTAGAATACAAGGGTGAAAATATCCTTGGTTTAAAGGGAAAAGAATTAAAGAAAATAAAAAAAGATATACAAATGGTTTTTCAGGATCCATTTTCATCTTTAGACCCTAGAATGACAGCCGGTAAATTGGTAGAAGAACCAATGATTGCGCACAAGGTACTAGATAGTAAAAAAGAGCGGTCAGAAAGAGCCTTGGAGTTATTAAAAACAGTTGGTTTGGATATTCAGCATGTACACCGTTATCCTCATGAATTTTCTGGTGGACAAAGACAAAGAATTAATATTGCTAGAGCTCTGTCTTTGAATCCAAAGTTGATTGTGTGCGATGAACCTGTTTCAGCATTGGATGTTTCCATACAAGCGCAGGTGTTGAATCTTTTTAATAAACTTCAGAAAGAATATGGATTAACGTATGTGTTTATTTCTCATGACCTAAGTGTTATCAAACATATCAGTGATCGAATTGCTATTATGTATTTAGGTAGTATGGTAGAAATTTGTGAAGCCGGAGAATTATATAGAAACCCGCTTCATCCATATACAAAGGCACTATTATCTTCTATTCCGCCAGAATCTCCACTTGAAAAAAGAGAGCGTATTGTGTTAAAGGGCGAAATACCAAGTCCAATTGGTGAACAAAAGGGATGTCCATTGGCAGGTAGATGTGAATTTTGTCAAGAGAGATGTAAACAAGAAAAGCCGGAATTAAAAGAGATAACAGATAAACATAAGGTAGCTTGTTTTCTTTACAAAGATTGATACAGAAAAGAAAGGAAGAGAAACATGAGTAAAGTGACAAAAGCAGAGATTTTAGATAGAGCGAAGGGGCAGTTAGATGATCTTGTTGAATTGGTTTCACAATTGATTAAGATACCAAGTGAAAATCCCATTGGAAGTCAACGCCCAGTCATAGATTTTGTGGAAAAGTATCTTGAAGATGCAGGGATTGACTGGGAAGAAGTTGGATGTAATGAAGAGTTTCCTTGTATTGTGGCTCATATGGGTAAAGAAGATGGGTTTAGCGTAATTTTGAATGGACATGTAGATGTAGTACCAGCAGGTGATCGAGAACAGTGGGATTTTGATCCGTTTTCTGGAGAAATTACAGAAAAAGAAATTTTAGGAAGAGGAACTTCTGATATGAAAGCGGGTGTTGCTGGATTTCTTTTTGCAATGAAGATTCTAAAGGAATCAGGTGCACAATTGAACGGAAATATTCGTCTTCATATTGTTTCAGATGAAGAGAGTGGAGGTGAATTTGGTACAAAATGGTTATGTGACAATGGCTATGCAGAAAATGCAGATGCTTGTTTGGTAGGAGAACCGACTTCTCATGATAATATTGAAATTGGACAAAAAGGAAAAGCTGAATTGATTTTTAAATCGCATGGAATGTCTGCTCATGGAAGTTTGGCTGGATATAAGGGCGAGAATGCGATTCTGAAACTTTTTCATGTTTTAGAGCATCTGGATGATCTTAGAAAAATTGAAGGACATTATGGAGAAAATCAAAAACAGGCATTGATTAATTCAAAATTGATTGCTGGACAGAAAAATGGAGCAGGTACTGGAGAGGTGATTGATCATGTAGCAGTAAATGTAGGAATGATTCATGGCGGAGTAAGGCCCAATATGGTTCCTGATTACTGTGAAGCTGTTTTGGATGTGCGTCTGCCAATAGGAGTTGATGAACAGGAAATTCGCGATTGTGTGGATAATATTGTAAAGAAGAGCCAGATGGAGGGAATTGAATATACATTAGATTTCCAAAGTTTTGGTAACTATACAGAAATCGATGCAGCTATTGTGGAAGCAATCAAGAAACATGCAGAAGAATTATGGAAAATTGAAGTTTTACCTGCATATCAGTGGGCATCTAGCGATGCAAGGGAATACAGAGAAAAGGGTATTCCTACAATTCAATATGGACCATCGAACACGGTTGGCATTCATTCTTATAATGAGACAGTAGATATTGAAGATGTAAAAAATGCGGGACAAATTTATATACTTTCTTTGTGTGATTTAATGGGGATTCAGTAAGGAGAGGCTATGTTAGTAAAAGAAATAATTGATATGTTTGAAATTTTAGATTCTGCATATGCAAGTGGAGAAAAAGTAGCAGAATTTTTAAAGGGAATTAAATCAGATTGTACTGTAAAAGTGGAAACTTTGACAGGAGAAGAAGGAATGAGCACAGATGTGATTAAAGTGATGATTCCTGGAAAAAATGGAAAATCAAAGGGAGGAACTGCACCTACTATTGGACTTCTTGGAAGACTTGGGGGATTGGGGGCAAGACCGGAAAGAACGGGTTTTGTTTCTGATGGAGACGGAGCGCTGACCGTATTAGCCACAGCAGCAAAATTATTAAAAATGCAAAAGGAAGGTGACTTTTTAGAAGGTGATGTTCTGGTATCTACACATGTGTGTCCAGATGCACCGACACAGCCTCATAAGCCAGTTGCATTTATGGGTTCTCCTGTGAGCATGGCGCAGATGAATCAAAGCGAAGTAGATGCATCTGTAGATGCGATCCTTTCCGTGGATACTACCAAAGGAAATAAGATTATGAATCACAAAGGATTTTCTATTTCTCCAACAGTAAAAGATGGATATATTCTAAAGGTTAGCGAAGATCTTTTAAGTATTATGGAAATTACTACAGGACAGCTTCCAAAGGTTTTTGCATTAAGTATGCAGGATATTACACCATATGGAAATAATTTGTATCATTTAAATAGCATTTTGCAACCGGCAACAGCAACAACGTCACCAGTTGTAGGTGTAGCAATCACAACAGAAACAGCAGTTCCGGGATGTGCAACAGGAGCTACTAATATGATGTCTATAGATGAAGCTGCAAGATTTATTTTAGAAGTAGCAAAAGCGTATACAAAGGGTGAATGCTCCTTCTATGATGAAAAAGAATATGCTCATTTACATAAATTATATGGAACAATGGAACACTTACGTACCTTTGGTATTGATGCTTAAAGTTGAAAAATCTGCTGATTACAGAATACATAAGTAAACAGCAGATTTTTTAATTGTAACATAGCGCATATTATTAGAAAAAATTATATAAAATATTAGTCATATTAATTTTACTTATAAGGAGATGTATGATAAACTATTTTTACAACTGGTAAAAAGAAAAAGCCAATGCCCCGGGAGGGCAGAAAGGAGCCGGAATGAGCAACGTAAGACGTGTCTATGTTGAAAAAAAACCAGATTTCGCAGTACAGGCGAAAGAATTAAAACATGAAATTGAAGGTTATTTAGGAATTCAGGACGTAGAAGCAGTACGTGTACTGATTCGTTATGATGTAGAGAATATCTCAGATGAGATTTTTGAGAAAGCATGTAACTGTGTGTTCTCTGAACCTCCTGTAGATGTATTATTTAAAGAAACATTTGAAAGAAAGGAAGGTTCCAAAGTATTTTCTGTAGAATATCTTCCTGGACAGTTTGACCAGAGAGCAGATTCAGCCGTACAGTGTGTACAGTTTTTAAAAGAGGATGAGAATCCGATCATCCGCTCTGCAACTACATACGTGATTGAAGGAAATGTTTCTCTTGAAGAGCTGGAAGCGATCAAAGCACATTGCATCAACCCAGTAGATTCCAGAGAAGCAGAAGCAGAAAAACCGGAAACACTGGTGACAAATTTTGAAGAACCAGAAGATGTAAAGATTTTTGAAGGCTTTGCTGATATGGCAGAAGATGAGCTTAAAGAACTGTATGCTTCTTTGAATCTTGCTATGACCTTTAAAGATTTCCTTCACATTCAGAATTATTATAAAAACGAAGAAAAACGTGATCCTTCCATGACAGAAATCCGTGTACTGGATACTTACTGGTCTGATCATTGCCGTCATACAACATTCTCCACAGAGTTAAAGAATGTTACTTTTGGAGATGGTGATTACAAAGAACCAATCGTAAAAACATACGAAAAATATCTGGCTGACCGTCAGGTGATTTATAAAGACAGAGATGACAAGTTTGTCTGCCTGATGGACCTGGCTCTCATGGCTATGAAAAAATTAAAAGCAGAAGGCAAACTTCAGGATCAGGAAGAGTCTGATGAAATCAATGCTTGTTCCATCGTTGTTCCTGTAGATGTGGACGGAAAAGAAGAAGAATGGCTTATTAACTTTAAAAACGAGACTCATAATCACCCAACAGAGATTGAACCATTTGGTGGTGCTGCAACATGTCTTGGCGGAGCTATCCGTGACCCGCTTTCCGGACGTACCTATGTTTACCAGGCTATGCGTGTGACAGGTGCTGCTGACCCAACTGTTTCTGTAAAAGAAACTATGAAAGGTAAATTACCTCAGAAGAAACTGGTTCGCGGTGCAGCTCATGGATATTCTTCCTACGGTAACCAGATTGGTCTTGCTACTGGATATGTAAAAGAAATTTATCATCCAAACTACGTTGCAAAACGTATGGAAATTGGTGCGGTATTAGGTGCTGCTCCAAGAAGAGCGGTAATCAGAGAAAACTCTGATCCAGGTGATATCATCATCTTATTAGGTGGACGTACCGGACGTGATGGCTGCGGCGGTGCTACAGGTTCCTCTAAAGTACATACAGAAGAATCCATTGAAACCTGTGGTGCAGAAGTGCAGAAAGGTAATGCACCTACAGAAAGAAAGATTCAGAGACTGTTCAGAAGAGAAGAAGTAAGCTGCATTATCAAAAAGTGTAACGACTTTGGTGCAGGCGGTGTTTCTGTTGCAATCGGCGAACTGGCAGCCGGTCTGAAAATTGATCTGGACAAGGTGCCGAAGAAATATGCTGGTCTTGACGGAACAGAAATTGCTATTTCTGAATCTCAGGAGCGTATGGCTGTTGTGATTGATCCAAAAGATGTGGATACTTTCTTAGGATATGCCAAAGAAGAAAACTTAGAAGCAATTCCAGTTGCTGTTGTTACAGAATCTCCAAGACTGGTGATGAACTGGAGAGGAAAAACCATCGTAGATTTATCAAGAGCATTCTTAGATACCAACGGTGCTCATCAGGAGACGGATGTGTTCGTAGACATTCCAAACAAAGAAGGAAATGTTCTGGATCGTGCAAAAGTTTGTGATGTAAAAGAACGCTGGTTAAAAACACTGGCTGACTTAAATACCTGTTCCCAGAAAGGCCTGGTAGAAATGTTTGACGGTTCTATTGGAGCAGGAAGTGTATTTATGCCATACGGTGGTAAATATCAGATGACAGAAACACAGGCTATGGTAGCAAAAGTGCCTGTATTAAATGGAAAAACAGAAACTGTTACCATGATGAGTTATGGTTTTGACCCATATCTGTCAAGCTGGAGCCCATATCACGGAGCTGTTTATGCAGTGACAGAATCTGTAGCAAGAATCGTAGCTGCCGGTGGTGATTACAGCAAGATCCGCTTCACCTTCCAGGAATATTTCAGAAGAATGACAGAAGACCCAAGCCGCTGGAGCCAGCCGTTTGCAGCACTTCTTGGTGCATACGCAGCACAGCTTGGATTTGGACTTCCATCTATCGGTGGTAAAGACTCTATGTCTG
>CAJKMA010000024.1 GCA_905200905.1 uncultured Bacillota bacterium | reverse complement strand
TGATTGCTACTTTTACTGCCATGATTTTCATTCCTCCTAAAAGTGATTGATTTAATGTGAGTTCTCTAACAATTTTCAAATAGATTGTTAAAGAAACATCAACCTTGTTCATATTGTACCTGTTTTTTCTTCAAAATTCAAGCCCCATTTATAATTTCAGATGATTTCCCTGTTATTTTTATTCATCTTACTTGAAATAAATACAAGAACAACGATATAATGAATAAAAATACGTTTATGAAAGGAGCTGCTCCTCATGTATTATGATTTTCATGTCCATTCTGATTTTTCCAGCGACAGCCATGCACCAATGGAATCCATGATTCAGGAGGGAATCCATATGGGGCTTCCGGGCATTTGTTTCACAGAACATATGGATTTGGATTTTCCTAGTGAAGAGCCCGTATTCCTGGTTGATTTGCCTTCCTATCAAAAAACCTTCCAAAATTTAAAAGAAAAATATCAGAACCAGATCCAGCTTTTTTACGGTTTGGAATTAGGACTTCAACCTCATCTTGTAGAAGAACTTCCACAGCTTTCTGTTTCTCATTCCTTTGATTTCCTCATTGGTTCAGCCCATCTGATTGACCGTCTGGATCCTTATTGTTCTGAATATTTTGAGGGACGCTCTGAACAGGAATCATATCTGCGTTACTTTCAGGTACTTTTGGAAAATCTGAAAACCTTTTCCTGTTTTGATACCTGCGGTCACATTGATTATGTGGTGCGCTATGGGCCTCACAAAAACAGAGATTATTCTTATCAGGCTTACCAAGAAATCCTGGATGAGATTCTAAAAGTTCTAATTGACAAAGGTATTGGGCTTGAATGCAACACGGCTGGTTTTAAATACGGTCTAGGGCATCCCAATCCCACGGAAGAGATTCTTCTGCGCTACCGCCAATTGGGTGGCGAAATCCTCACGCTTGGTTCAGACGGACATGCCCCAGAACATTTGGCTTATGATTTTGAGAAAGCTGGAGACCTCTTAAAAGCATGTGGTTTCCGATATTACACAATTTTCAAAAATAGAAAACCGGAATTTCATAAATTATAGGATAATACCGCCTCCGGCAACATATTCTCCTTGATAAAACACAACGGCCTGTCCCGGCGTAATGGCTCGCTGGGGCTGGTCAAAAGTCACTTGAACTTTTCCGTCTTCTAACGGAGAAATCACACAGTCTGCTCCAGTGTGATTATAACGAATCTTTGCTTTTAAACGTACCTCTCCTTCCAGGCCTTCTATTGCCATAAAGTTCACTCTGTCACAAATCAAGGTATTTACAAACAAGTCTTCATTTTCTCCAATTACTACTTCATTCGTATCTGGACGAATTTCTGTAACAAACACCGGATGTCCCATAGACAAATTTAATCCTTTTCTTTGTCCAATGGTATAACGAATAATGCCTTGATGTTCTCCAATTACTTTTCCATCTGCCAGCACAAAATTGCCTTTCGGAATATTTTGTCCTGTGCTTTTTTTAATAAATCCAGCATAATCATTGTCTGGCACAAAACAAATTTCCTGGCTATCTTTTTTATGGGCTACTGGAAGTCCCGCTTCTTCTGCAATCTTACGTATTTCCTCTTTTGTATAAGCTCCCACAGGCATCAAGGTTCTGGAAAGCTGTTCCTGTGTGAGATTATAGAGCGCATAGGTCTGATCCTTTTTCGCTGTAACAGAATTGCGAATAGCATACCTGCCATTTGGTAGTTGTTCTACTCTGGCATAATGGCCTGTGGCAATATAATCCGCACCAATTTCCAAACTTCTCTTTAACAAGGACTCCCATTTTACATACCGATTACAGGCAATGCAAGGATTGGGGGTTCTCCCCTCCAGATACTCCCTGACAAAATAATCAATCACCTGTTCCTGAAACTCTTTACGGAAGTTCATAACATAATAAGGAATATCCAATTTCTGCGCTACTCTTCTGGCATCCTCCACTGCGCTAAGTCCACAGCAGCCTCCATTTTCCTCCAAGGTACAGGAATCCTCCTCCTGCCAGATTTGCATAGTCACACCAATCACATCATATCCCTGCTCTTTCAGAAGATATGCTGCCACAGAGGAATCCACACCTCCAGACAATCCTACTACTACTGTTTTCTTTTCCATTAGTATTCTTCCTCTTCTTCCTCTTCCCCTTCATGAATGTCAGATTTTGGCTTAGATAGTCCTTCAATTTTAATTCCATTCTTTTCAGCATAATCCCACAAAGCTGCATGGATAGCTTCCTCAGCAAGAAGAGAACAGTGTACTTTTACCGGAGGCAGTCCATCTAAGGCTTCCATAACCGCCTTATTCGTTACCTGCAGGGCTTCCTCAATAGTTTTTCCCTTTACTAGTTCTGTTGCCATGCTGCTAGTAGCAACCGCTGCACCGCATCCAAAAGTTTTAAATTTACAATCGCGGATAATTTTGTTTTCATCAATATCCAGATAAATCCTCATAATATCTCCGCATTTTGCATTTCCCACGGTGCCTACTCCGCTGGCGTTTTCAATCTCACCTACATTTCTTGGATTCTGAAAATGATCCATTACCTTTTCGCTGTACATAATTACTTCCTCCGTTTTTTATTTTTTCTCTTTCCGCATAAAATCTTCATATAATGGAGACAAATCTCTAAGTCTCTGAATAATCTCCTTAATCTGCTCTAACGTATAATCTAAGTCTTCTTTTGTAGTATCTTCTCCAAGAGATAACCGCAAAGACCCATGTGCAATCTCATGAGGCAGACCAATGGCCAGAAGTACGTGAGACGGATCCAAAGAACCTGACGTACAAGCAGAACCACTAGAACCTGCAATTCCTTTCATATCCAGCATAATCAGAAGGGATTCCCCCTCAACAAATCGAAAACTAAAGTTAATATTATTAGGCAGACGTTTTGTAGGATGTCCGTTTAATTTCACATAAGGTATTTCCTTTTGCACCCGCTCAATAAAATAGTCTCTTAACTGCCTCTCCTTGGCTGTTCTCTCCTCCATAGTTTCGGCTGCCCTTTTGGCTGCCACTCCATAACCTACAATTGCTGGCACATTTTCTGTTCCAGCCCTCCGCTTACGCTCCTGGGCTCCACCGTGTACGAAAGAGCGAATCTTCACACCTTTTCGGATATACAGAAACCCGATTCCCTTTGGTCCATTAATCTTATGAGCACTGGAGCTTAACATGTCAATATGCATGTCATCCACATCAATGGGCAACTGCCCAAAAGCCTGCACTGCATCTGTATGAAACAAAATACCATGTTCTTTTGCAATCATGCCAATTTCTTTTATTGGCTCAATGGTTCCAATCTCATTATTTGCAAACATAATGGAAATGAGAATGGTATCCGGACGAATCGCTTTTTGCAGTTCATCCAAATCTACCAAACCTTTTTCATCTACATTCAGGTAGGTAACCTCCACACCCTTTTTCTCCAGATACTCGCAAGTGTGGAGAATTGCATGATGTTCAATCTTGGTTGTAATGATATGCCTTCCTTTTCCTTCATAGGCTTCACAAGCTGCCTTTAATGCCCAGTTATCTGCCTCACTTCCTCCAGCGGTAAAATAAATCTCTTCTGTTTTTGCTCCGATTACCCCTGCAATCTGCTCCCGTGCTGTGGTAATAGCCTCTTTGCTTCTCTGTCCCAACTCATAGATGCTGGATGGATTTCCATAATTTTCCGTAAAATAGGGAATCATGGCTTCTACCACTTCCTCAGCAGTCCTTGTTGTTGCTGCATTATCCAGATAAATTTTTGTCTTCATATTGTCATCTCCTTGATTCTTTCTTACCTAATATTACTGTTCACATTTCTGTATTTCAATCTGTCCCTTTTCCAAAACTCTGCGGCTTTCTTCCACCAGCTGGCTTAGCATAATGGAATCTACAGTCTCCTGAATACTTTTGTTAATTTCCTGCCACACATAACGAGCAACGCATAAATCCTCACCCTGGCAGTGTTGGTTTTTACCTTCTCCACAGGATACTGCTTCAATACTGCCCTCCAGTGCCCGCAGCACATCGCCCACTGAAATTTCTTTTGCCGGCCTTGCCAGACGATAGCCTCCCTGGGCGCCTCGCATACTACAAACCAGGCCTTCTTTCTTTAGTTTTCTCATAAGCTGTTCCAGATAACTGTCCGAGATATGCTGTCTTGTAGAAATACTTTGTATGGAAACGGCCTCCTGGTCACTATAAAGGGCCAAATCAATTAAAGCCCGCAGTCCATATCGTCCTTTTGTAGAAAGCTTCATCTTATCGCCTCTTTTCTATTGCCCTTTTAATCCCTACTATTTTACTCGGATTTTAATCTGAATGTAGAATATCATTTTTCAAAAGTTCTGTCAAGCTCCCCAAAGGAATATATTTAGAAAAAGACAATGGAGGTCTCTCTTTATGAAACATATACATACATTGGTAAAAGGAACGCTTATTTTAACCTTATCTGGTTTTCTGACAAAAATCATTGGCTTTCTTTATAGAATATTCCTGTCACAGACCATTGGTGCCCAGGGTATGGGAATTTATCAGCTAATTTTCCCCATCCAGACTCTTTGCTTCGCCCTCACTGTGGGTGGCATTCAGACTGCTATTTCCCGCCTGGTTGCCGCAAAAGCTGCTCTAAAGGAAGAACAAAGTACACGGGATATCTTTCTAATTTCTACCTTTCTTTCTGTTTTCACTGCAATCGTTGTTGCTTTTTTTCTTTACCGCCATGCTTCCTGGTTTGCCTTGCACATTCTTTTAGAAGAAAGCTGCACTCCTCTTTTAAAAATCATGGCGCTTTCTCTTCCATTAGGCGCTTTTCATGCTTGTGTAAACGGCTATTATTTTGCCCGAAAAAAATTATCAATCCCTGCTGCTGCACAGCTTTTGGAACAACTTGCCCGAGTAGGGGCCTCTTATCTGGTGTTTCTTATCTGGACAGAACAGGGCATTCCTGTTACACCGATTCTAGCTGCAATTGGACTTTTCAGTGGCGAACTAACTGCCATGGTTTTTTCCAGTCTTGTTATTTTCCGAGATTATAATAAAGTACACTATCAACTCAGATATATGACAGCCCCATTTGCAGATTTTAAAGCTGTGATACATCTTTCTTTTCCACTGACTTGTAACCGTCTTTTGGTAAATCTTCTCCACAGCATAGAATCTGTTCTGATTCCCGGACATTTGCGTCTTTATGGCCTGGACAATGCTTCTGCTCTTTCTGTATATGGTGTTCTTACAGGTATGGCTCTGCCGCTGATTTTCTTTCCCTGCGCTATTACCAATGCAGTTTCCACGGTACTTTTACCTTCCATAGCAGAAAACCAGGCCATAGGAAATCATGGGCACATCCAGAAAAGTATTTTTCTCTCTATAAAGTGCTGCCTTGCTCTTGGATTTTCTTTTACCATCCTATTTTACTTTTTAGGCGATTTTCTAGGCTTATTTTTATTCCAAAATGAATTTGCAAGCACCTTTATTAAAACCTTATCTTTTATCTGCCCTTGCCTCTATCTCTCTGGTACTTTAGGAGGAATTTTAAATGGACTTGGTGCGGTAAACCAAACCTTATTACTTAATATCATGGGACTTGGCGTACGCCTTTTCTTTGTTTTTTTTCTGATTCCATCATACGGCATTATGGGTTATTTATGGGGACTCATTGTTAGCGAACTTCTTGTTACACTCCTTTCTCTATTCTTTTTGAAATCATATTTTTAGATTTATCCATTTAAATTCCTAAAGTATCTTTTCAAAAACTATCGACATTTGTTCTTTCTTGTATTATAATTTTTGTCGTACTAGCATAGATTTTTACATGAAATAAGAAGGAGACATCATGAGTTTTAAATTTGTAAAACAGCTTCCCACACCTGATGAAGTAAAAGAACAGGTGCCAATTTCGGAAGCGCTGAAAAAGGTAAAAGAAAAACGAGACCAGGAGATTCAAGCTATTTTTACTGGAAAATCTGATAAATTTCTAGTGATTGTTGGTCCCTGCTCTGCAGATAATGAAGATTCTGTATGTGAATATACCAGCCGTTTGGCAGCAATACAGGAAAAAGTAGAGGAACGTCTGGTTCTGATTCCCCGCATTTATACTAATAAACCCCGCACCACCGGAGAAGGCTATAAAGGTATGCTGCATCAGCCAGATCCAGAAGCAAAACCAGATATGCTAGCCGGAATTCTGGCAATCCGCCACATGCACCTGCGCTCCCTGGCAGAAACCGGCCTAACTTCTGCTGATGAAATGCTTTATCCGGACAACTGGCACTATCTTTCTGATTTGCTTTCCTATGTTGCCATTGGTGCCCGCTCTGTAGAAAATCAAGAGCATCGCCTTATGGTCAGTGGTCTGGACATTCCTGTTGGAATGAAAAATCCTACCAGCGGTGATTTTTCGGTTATGTTAAATTCTGTAATTGCCGGTCAAGGCAGTCATGACTTTATTTCCAGAGGCTGGGAAGTTGTCACAGAGGGGAATCCTCTTACCCACACCATTTTAAGAGGCGCAGTCAGCAAGCATGGAAACACGATTCCTAATTATCACTACGAAGATTTACAGCGTCTTTTGGATATGTATGATCAGAAAAATCTGGAAAATCCAGCTGCTATTATTGATGCAAACCACTCAAACTCTGGTAAACAATATAAACAGCAGATTCGTATTGTAAAAGAAGTGCTTCACAGCCGTCTGGTTTCTAAAGATATTCAGAATCTGGTAAAAGGTGTTATGATTGAAAGTTATTTGGTAGAGGGTAATCAAAAAATCGGCCCGAACCATATTTATGGAAAATCCATTACAGATCCATGCCTTGGATGGGAAGATACCGAAAAACTCATTTATACAATTGCAGAGCTCTGCTAATACTTAATCAGAAAATAAAAAAAGAACTGCCACACGACAGTTCTTTCTTTATTTTCTAGGATGTGCTTTCATATACACATCTCTAATTTTATTTACATTTATATTCATATAAATCTGAGTGGTGGAAATGTCAGAATGGCCCATCATCTCCTGCACACTTTTTAAATCGGCACCATTTTGTACCAGATGCGCTGCAAAAGAATGACGCAAGGTATGAGGTGTAATATCTTGCTGAATGCCAGCTGCTGCTGCATAACTTTTTAGTACTTTCCAAAATCCTTGCCTGCTCATTTCTTTCCCTGAACAATTTACAAACAGCAACTCATTGGGTTTTCCTCCAATTAATTCTTCCCTGGCACCTTCCATATAATACTCTACTGCTCTTTTAGCTGTGCTTCCGAAGGGAATCACTCGCTCCTTATCACTGCCGCTGCATGTAATATATCCCAATTTTAAATTTAAGTCTTTTAAGGTGAGATGAATCAATTCACTCACACGGATACCAGTGGCATATAGCAGTTCCAGCATAGCTCTGTCACGGATTCCCTTAGCTGTATTCGCTTTCGGCTGCTGTAAAAGCAAGTCTACTTCCTCTACACTAAGAATACCGGGCATTTTTTTCTCAATCTTCGGTGCTTTTAATGTTTCCGCAGGATTTTCCTTCCATCCGTTTTTCTGGCACAAGTATTGAAAAAATGCTCGAATAGAAGCAATGCTCCTAGATATGGAAGATGGTGCAAACTGCTCTCTTTCCATATACATGATATAAGAATTCAAAATCGTAGTCGTTACCTGGTCTACATCTTGAATTCCCTCTCTCATCAAAAACTGCTCTAATTTCCTTAAATCACGTTCATAGGAAATCTCTGTATTTTTCGAAGTGCCTCTGGTATTATGTAAATAGCCGATAAACTCTTGTATTTCGCACTTCATAATTTATTCCCCTTCTTATAGGCATATCTCGATTATATATCAACTAGGATACAAAAATCAAACCCAAATTTAACAAAAATCCTTATTTTTCAGGGTTTTTCCTGATACCCACAACATATCGAAAGTTTTTTTCTCCCCTTATACCACATGTGGTAAACTTATAATTGTTAATTTTTTGTAAACTTAAAGCCATTTCTCTAAAACATGAAACAGAAGATTTTGATTAACATAACTTTCCATCCATATTCCCAAAAGCAAACAAATCAGAACACCTGTAAGAAAAAAGAAATATGCTTTATACTCTGACGCTTCCCTTTTTTTACTTCCCCAGAATTTCTGACTCATCTGTGCCACCAAAAAGAAAAAGAACAGCCACCCTGGCAGATAAAAAAGAATTTGAGGAAAGAAACATAAGCCTGCAATTCCCATTCCCCTTAATCCGTATTCTACTAAAAAAAGAGTTATCAGATTTCCTCCCAAAAAACCAAACCACAAAAGACTGGTCACAATCATGGGAAGTCCAAAAGGTGTCAGACCACAAATTACTCCGCATAAAAAGAAAGCTCCTCTTTTCATCAAAAGAGTTCCAAAAAGATATTCTCTTCCTTCTAACAAAGTAGAAAACGAGACCAGGTAAACAGGAAGTAAACTTGTCTGATATCCTTTTTCCCTTATATAGAAATTACAACATAAAACTCCAACAATTAGACCTGCCGCATACAGACTGAAAAACAATTTTAGATATTTTTTCATTCTCTTCACCCTGTATAGTTTATGTTTTTTCCATAGAAAAAAGACCTGACATAAAATTATGCAGGTCTTTTGTAAGCCTTCTAAGCCGATATCATCACTTGGCGTAATCTACTACCCGTGATTCACGAATTACATTCACTTTAATCTGTCCTGGATATTCCAGTTCAGCTTCAATCTGTTTGGAAATATCTCTTGCTAGTAATACCATATCAGCATCTGTAACATGCTCTGGCACTACCATAACGCGAATTTCCCTTCCTGCCTGAATAGCAAAAGATTTATCTACTCCCTTAAAGGAGTTTGTAATGTCTTCTAGTTGTTTTAATCTGTTGGTATAGGTTTCTAAAGTTTCTCTTCTTGCACCTGGTCTTGCAGCTGAAATTGCATCTGCAGCCTGTACAATACATGCCACCAATGACGTTGGCTCCACATCTCCGTGATGGGATTCTACTGCATTGATTACACTCTGTGATTCTTTATATTTTTTACATAAGTCAGCACCAATCTGAATATGGGATCCTTCCACCTCATGGTCAATGGATTTTCCAATATCATGGAGCAGACCTGCTCTTTTCGCCATTCGTATATCTGTTCCTACCTCTCCTGCAAGTAAACCTGCAAGCTGAGCTACTTCAATGGAATGCTTTAATGCATTCTGTCCATAGCTGGAGCGGAACTTCATGCGACCCAAAAGACGAATCAGTTCAGGATGAATACCATGAACTCCTACTTCCAATGCTGCGGCTTCACCTTCTTCGCGCATCATGGTTTCCACTTCTTTTTGAGCCTTTTCAACCATTTCTTCAATTCTAGCCGGATGGATACGACCGTCTACAATTAATTTTTCCAAAGCGATTCTGGCTACCTCTCTTCGGATTGGATCAAATCCTGATAATACAACCGCTTCCGGAGTATCATCAATAATCAAATCCACACCTGTAAGGGTTTCCAGGGTTCTAATATTACGTCCTTCTCGTCCAATAATACGTCCCTTCATCTCATCGCTTGGCAACTGTACAACAGAAATTGTAGTCTCAGCCACATGGTCTGCTGCACATTTCTGAATAGCAGTTACTACATATTCTTTTGCCTTTTTGTCTGCTTCTTCTCTTGCCTTACTCTCCAATTCCTTGTAGAGCTTAGCTGTGTCAATTTTTACTTCGTCTTCAACAGTTTTCAACAGATAATCTTTTGCTTGTTCGGAGGTAAGGCCGGAAATTCGTTCCAGTTCCTGTACTCTCTGTCCTTGTAATTCATCGACTTTCTTTTCTTTCTTCTTTAACTCTGCTTCTTTTGCTGTGTACTCGGCTTCTCTTCTTTCCAAAGCATCTGCTTTTTTATCAAGAGCCTCTTCTTTTGACAAAACACGTTTTTCATACTTCTGAAGTTCATTCCGTCTCTCTTTTGTCTCTTTCTCAAGTTCATTCTTTGTCCGGAGATTTTCTTCTTTTGCTTCCAAGAGAGCTTCACGTTTCTTTGTTTCAGCAGTTTTCAATGCTTCATCTATAATGCTTCTTGCTTTTACTTCTGCGGTTCCAATAGTCTCTGCATCTTTCTCTGCTTTTTTCTTCACAGAAAGGTTTGCAGTCACCGGAATAGAAACCAGCAAGGTAACAGCCACAGCAACAAGTGCAACTATTACATAGATTGCCACAGGAGCACCTCCTTATTTAGTTTTCATTGTACAAATACAACAGTATAATTTTATACTGAATTTATAAAAAAGTCAACAAAAAGGTGGAGCTGTCTCCTACTCTTTATCGCCTATCTCACGAAAAACCGACAAAATTTCCGAGGAGGAGAACCCTTTGCGCATAAAAAAGCCATAAAGCCTTTGTTTTTCTTTTTCCTCCAAAGGTTCCTTGCTTTTTCTTTTGTTCTGGAGCATCTGACGAATGGTGTCTTTTGCATCCATTCCTTCCTCGGCCTCTTCCAAAGCTCTGGCAACAATTTCTCCAGCGATTCCTCTTTGCAAAAGCTCCATTTTCAGTCTGGCTCTACCTTTTTTACCCTTTTGAAATTCAATATATCTTGCTGCATATCTGGCATCATCAATATAATGAAATGATTCCACATAGTCTAACGCTGCTTCTATAGCTATGGAAGGATAACCACCTTGCTCCAGTTTTTTTCGTAGTTCTCCTTTTGTTCGGTCCATTTTTTCCAAAAGATGCATAGCTCTTAATTTTGCTCTTTTGGTAAGCACCTGCTCTACAAGCTCTCTATAAATCTCCTCTGACAGTTCCTCATCTTTTTGTATATGATAGCGAGACAGCTCGCCCTTGTATAAAACAAAAGCGGGCTGTCCGTCCAGTTCTATCTGAAATTTCTGTTTGGTCACAGGTTTTATTTCTGTAACAATCATGGCTTCAACCTCTTATTCTTCCCCAGGATTCTCCAAAGACAGGGGTTCCTGTTCCATGTTCTCTGAATTTGTGGATGTTTTTGAAGCTTCTCCTGCCTTAGCGGTTTCGCTTCCCTCTGCAAGTCCATAATGTTCTCTTACTTTTCCCTCAATTTCTTCCGCCACTTGAGGATTGTCTTTTAAATATTTTTTGGCATTTTCACGGCCTTGTCCGATTTTTCCCTCATTATAGGCATACCATGCACCACTCTTATTGACAATACCAAGATTTGCTGCCAAATCCAGGATATCTCCTTCTCTGGAAATTCCCTCACCGAACATAATGTCAAATTCTGCCTCTTTAAATGGAGGTGCAATCTTATTTTTCACTACCTTGATTCGGGTTCTATTACCAACCATCTCACCACTCTGTTTTAAGGTTTCGATTCTTCTTACATCCATACGGATAGAAGAATAAAATTTCAAAGCACGACCACCTGTGGTAACCTCTGGATTTCCGAACATAACACCTACCTTTTCACGAAGCTGGTTAATAAAAATCACAATACAATTCGACTTACTGATATGTGCTGTAAGTTTTCTCAATGCCTGAGACATTAAACGAGCCTGGAGTCCCACGTGGGAATCCCCCATGTCTCCCTCAATTTCTGCCTTAGGAACTAAAGCAGCTACAGAGTCAACGATAATAATATCTACAGCGCCAGATCGAACCATGGTCTCTGTAATTTCCAAAGCCTGTTCCCCATTATCCGGCTGTGATATGTAAAGATTATCAATATCTACCCCTATATTTTTCGCGTAAGCAGGATCCAAAGCATGCTCCGCATCAATAAATCCTGCAATTCCTCCCCGCTTCTGTACCTCTGCAACCATATGCAAAGCAACGGTTGTTTTACCGCTGGATTCTGGCCCATATACTTCCACGATTCTTCCCTTCGGAATTCCTCCCAGTCCCAGTGCAATGTCAAGGCTCAAAGCGCCTGTAGGTACGGTTTCTACGTTCATATTTGCAGCAGAATCCCCTAACTTCATAACAGAGCCTTTTCCGAACTGCTTCTCAATTTGAGCCAATGCTCCATCCAGTGCTTTTAATTTATCTTCTTTTTTTAAAACTTCCTTTTTTGAGGAATCTTCTTTTATTGTCTGTGCCATTCTCATTCTCCTATTTTCTTTTACTATACAGAACCGCGAACTTATGTTCGTCCCTTTGACTTATAATAGTATATTTTTCACCTATTGTCAACTGTTTTACTTGCAAGTTTTTTTCACTAAATTAGCCATATTTGCCCCTCCTGTTCCTTTTATGAAATTTCTTTTACTTATATTTATTTTTGAATCCCGCTTCAGAAACGAAGCAATAGAAAAAAGATTGTTTAGCCAATTGGAACTCTGAGTGCTTCCGATGTCTGGCTAAATGATATATTTATATGATAACAAATCCCTTTGTATTTCTCAAGTTTTTTCTATTTTTGAAATAAACCTTTTGTCGCAGGTGGAAAACCTACGGCAAAAGGCTTTTTCAAGACTGTTCTGTTTTACTGCATAAAAGGCTGGCTTAGTACCGAACGCACATGAGCTACTTCCTCTGGTTTTGCACATGCTGCCGGAACATAATAGCTCTTAGCTCTTGCAATCTGATAAATCTCCTCCTGAGACATTTCACACTGATTCCGCATTTGTTTCAGTGTTTGCTTTAACTGCTGATTTTCTGTCTGAGAAATCATTTCTCCATAACGTACCAATTCTCCGTTAATTCCTGCCAAAGTATCTGACACCATTGTTTTATCTGTCATCTTTTTTCCCTCCTACTGCAAAAATGTCATTAACTGCTGCTTACTTTCCATTGCAGACTGGGCTGACTTCTGGAAAAACTGCTTTACTTGTGGGTCCTGTGCTTCATGAGCATAATCCTGCATTTTGCAATGAGTGGTTTCAAATCCACCAATTAAATGGCGCAGATTCTGTAAATCCAATACTGAAATCTCTGTCATCTTAGAATTCCTCCTGTTCTTTTCATTCTTCACACTCTTAGTATGGCAGGATTCCAGTTTTCTATAACTTGTTTTCTATAACTTGTTTTTTATTCCATTTTTTAAACATTTCGGATAATTCGTTTACTTCCAAAATAGGTAAGCAGGAAATACCCGCCATAAATTCCTACCAAGATTCCAGCGGTTGCCAGGATAGAAGCATAGCTTCCGATTTTCCCCATACTTTCCAGCATAATTTTAATAAAAGTCATACCAAAAATAGAATGAATCAGTGCAACCAGAAGAGGAAGGAAAAAGAAAATTGCAATCTGATGAAACAATGCCCTGTTAATCAAAGCTTCGTCTGCACCGATTTTCCGCAACATCTCATAGCGCTCCTTATTATCAGAACTCTCGGATAATTCTTTCAAAGCCAGAAGGGCTGCACTGGCAAGTAAGAAAATAATGCCAAGATAAATAGCCATAAAAGTTATGGTTGCAGATAAACCTCCGCTTAATTCAATGATTTCAATTTTACTGGTAAAATCTATTTCTTCTGTTTCTAAAGCTGCTGCCAGTTTCTCTTTTTCTTCTCTTTCCTGTCTGCTGTCTGCCTGATAATTTGCAGCCAGAAATTCCTCTCTTTTCCAGGATTCCTGTACACTGTCATCCGGAAGTACCACAAAACCGCTATTGGCATGGTTCGTCATCATTTCAAAAAAGCCATACTGGCATTTTTCATAGGCAGGTGTATACGTTTTTCCATCCAATGTAATGGTTTTCCCTTCTTTTAATAAAGGGTTTCTGATTTTTTCAAACACCTCATAGTCACACACAATCGCATAGGTCCCTTCTGGAACCTCCAGTTTTGAAAGCCCGTACAAACGTGCAAGCCGGTTATATTCCGATACCTTTACAATATCTTCTGGAAGCTCTGTAGCCGAAAATTCCACCATTCCAGCTACGGAAAATCTATCCTTTCCAATCGTTTCTGCTACTGTCAGCTCTGCGCTTTCATAAATGGTCATCTGTACTGCATCAGAAGCAAATATCTTTCCTTTCTTTTCTTCATATAAATCTGAGAGTACCCTATCTGCATCTGATTTTTCATTATCACCTACTCCATAATAAACAGTATAGTTCACATCCGCTGGTGTCAATTCTCCCAGCATTTTCTGAAAATTATAATTTAATCCCAAACCGCCTGCCAGAACACAAATGGTTACAAATAACATAAGACATATAGCCGTCATGGCAAACACCATGGTATTCACCTTGCTGTGAATTTGTCGCAGCACAACTGCATTCAAATCTCTCAAATAGAATTTCTTACTTTTTTGTACAATATTCAGCAAAAATCCGGACAAAGACCAGAACAAAAAAAATGTTCCCAGACAGCCTGCTAAAATAATCCAACCAATTTCTTTCTGATTTAATGTATCTGGATGGCATACCCTGTAATACTGAATGCCAAGGTCTATTACCGCCAGAATAAAAATCACAAAGCAAAGCAGTGGATTTTTCATTTTTACTTGTTCATTTTCTTTTCTGGCAGATAACAAACGAATCAAACGACATTTAGAAATACTCACCACATTAAAAACTGCTACAATGGAAAACATAATGGCAAAATAATAAATAGTTTTTACAAATGCTTTGGAGGAAAAAACAAACTGATATCCATCCATCACACCGCCAAACATCTTCACCACTAAAAGAGACATAAACTGGGCGCCGAAAATGCCCAGGACCAACCCAACTGCCAAAGAAACCAGACCAATGATAAAAGTTTCTCCCAAAAGGATTCTGGATATCTGCCCTTTTCCCATCCCCAAGGTCATGTAAACACCAAATTCTTTTTTTCTCCGCTTAATCAGAAAATTATTGGCATAAACAATGAGAAACCCTAAAATAAAAGAAATAAAAACAGACATTCCACTTAACATCTGTACCATTAATTCAATGATGTCATAAGTGGAGCTGCTAAACACCTTCATGGTCTGCTGGGAATCCAGAGAATTAAAAACATAAAAAATACCAACGCCTAAAATCAAGGTCACAAAATAAATGGCATAGTCCTTAAAACTTTTCTTCATATTTTTTATGGAAAGCTTAAATAACATCATTTAGCTCACCTCCCAGAAGCGTTACCACTTCAATAATACGACCAAAAAATTCCTTCCTGGAATTTCCCCCTCGGTGCAGCTCATTAAACAGCTTTCCATCTTTTATAAACAAGATACGGTCTGCATAGCTGGCTGTAAAGGCATCATGAGTTACCATGAGAATCGTTGCCCCAAGTGTCTGATTCATAAACTGAAAATTCTCCAGCAACATTCTGGCAGCCTTAGAATCCAGGGCTCCGGTGGGCTCATCTGCTAACACCAATTTAGGATTTCCAACAATGGCTCTGGCACAGGCCACCCTCTGCTTCTGTCCCCCAGACATTTCATAAGGATATTTATTTAAGACCGCAGTGATACCAAGC
Source organism: uncultured Bacillota bacterium (assembly GCA_905200905.1). Lineage (GTDB taxonomy): Bacteria > Bacillota > Clostridia > Lachnospirales > Lachnospiraceae > Blautia. The sequence goes on along the minus strand of CAJKMA010000024.1, from coordinate 21,832 downwards.
TCCTCTGCTATTTTTGCCACATCTTTTTGAATCTTTTGCGGCTTTACTCTTTGAATGGTAAGCGCTAATGCAATGTTCTCATAGGCTGTCAGCGTATCCAAAAGATTAAAATCCTGAAAAATAAATCCCAGCTCCTCTCTTCTAAAGCGATTAAGCTGATTTCCTTTTAATCTGGTAATATCTACCTCATCCACTACGATTTTTCCACTGGTAATCCGATCAATGGTAGATAAGCAATTCAAAAGTGTCGTTTTCCCAGAACCAGAAGCCCCCATGATTCCTACAAATTCTCCTTCTTCCACCTGAAAGCTGATTTTATCAAGTGCTTTGGTAAGATTCCCTTTATTTCCATAATATTTTTCTACATTTGCAACTTCTAATACTGTATTCATTTTTGTTCTCCTTTCCTGCTGATATTTTTATCATACAGGAATCTTTTCCAAAAACCCATTGATTTGCCTTACACTTTCCTTTCAAATTTGTAAGGTTAAAAAAGTCCGTCTGTCATACTTCCTTTGGGAAAATAAATGATATCCGTACAGCCCTTTCCTTCTTTTGACACAATTTCCAGCTTATGCCCCATTTTTTCACAAAGCTTTTTACTCAAATACAACCCAAGACCTGTAGAATTTTTTCCAGTTCTGCCATTATCCCCTGTAAATCCCTTTTCACAAATCCTTGGCAAATCCTTTTCTCCAATCCCCTCACCTGTATCTCTTAAATACAGCTTCACCATTTCCTTATACCCTTTTGCATACCACTCCAGTTTCCGTTCTCCTGCCCCCATATATTTTACACTATTGGACAAAATCTGTTGCAAAATAAAAGCCAGCCATTTGCTGTCCGAATAAACTTCTATATCTAAATCATGAAGATTGATTTGTATCTTTTCTTTCAACAAAAGCCGACGATTCTTTTGAATTACCTCTGTACATACTTGCTTCAAAGAAAATTTTTTCAAAACATAATCTTTTTCTACATAGTTACTTCTAGCATAAAACAAAGCTTGTTCCGTATATGCATCAATGCGCTCCAGTTCTTCTGTCATACTATCATCATATTTCTCTGGGTTATTTGCTACTAACAGTTTTCCCGTGGCAATGGGCAACTTAATTTCATGCACCCAAAGTTCAATATACTCTTTGTATTCCCTGTTATTTTCCTCATATCGTTGAATTCGCTCAGCCATAGAACGCTCCATAGCCAGCATAGCTTCATACACGACCTGTCCTTCTGAAAAATCTGGCTTCTCCAACAGTTCAGGAAGAAGATAGACCTGATCCAATTTTTCACTTCCCTGTTCCAGTCTTTTGTAAAAATTCTTTTTTCTGGCATAGTCTAAATATGAAATAAAGAAAAACGCACCTGTAGTCCCAAAACCTGTTATCCACAAATAAAATCCCGGAACCTGGGCTAAAACGCCAAAAGAAATCTCCAGACACACAAAAACTGCCAAAAGCAGCCCCAGACTCCATTGATCCTTTACATAGTCTTTATAGCTCATTCTAACCAATACCCCTGTCCTCTCTTTGTATGAATCACTTTGCTATATCCCAGTTCCTCCAGTTTGCTTCTTAGTCTGGTCATATTCACAGTCAGAGTATTATCATCTACAAATAACTCACTATCCCATAAGTCATTAATTAAATCATCTCTGGACACAATCTTACCTCTATTCTTTCCAAGACAATATAAAATTCTGCTTTCATTCTTAGTAAGCTCAATTTCTTTCTCCCGGTTATACACGACCCCCTTTGACACATTCAAAAGGAAAGCACCGCAATCCAGTTCCTCTCCCTCCTGGTGCTTCCCATATACCCGTTTCAGAACTGCCTCCACATGAGCTAACAAAATTTGAGGATTAAAAGGCTTAGGAATAAAATCATCTGCCCCGCAATTCATGCTTAAAAGTTCATCTAATTCTGTGTTCTGACTGGTAATCATAATCACAGGCAAGGATGTTTTCTTCCGAAGCTGGCTGCACAAATACTTTCCGTCTAAAAAAGGCAGATTCATATCTAACAGCAAAAGCTGGCCTCGTGTCTTTAAAATCGCCTCCTCCATATGCTCATAATCTGTAATTTCCTCTATTTCATATCCATGCATGGAAAAAAATTTTCCAAGCTCTCCTCTTAATTTGTCATCATCTTCTGCCAGTAATAATTTCATTTCTCTATTCTCCATACAAAAAGGGGACGGCTGCATTTTTCTCTTCCTGCAGCGATCCCCTCTTATTTTATCAATATCCAATCAGCCAATTATACATTTCTTCATATTGTTTTGCAGAATGAGACCATGAAAAGTCTTTTGCCATAGCACGGTCTACTAATTTATTCCACTCTCTCTTTTTATCGTAATATACACTCTCTGCATAGCGAATAGTAGCCAACATTTCATGGGCATTATAATTGGTAAAGCTAAAGCCTGTTCCTGTTCCTTCATATTCATTATAAGGCTCTACTGTATCCTTCAAACCACCTGTTTCTCTAACAATGGGCAAGGTTCCATAGCGAAGGCTCATAAGCTGACTAAGACCACATGGCTCAAACAGAGACGGCATAAGGAACGCATCACAAGATGCGTAAATCCTGTGTGATAATGCATTATCATAGAAAATATTTGCTGATACTTTTCCCTGATATTTCCATGCAAAATGACGGAACATATTCTCATATCGTTCTTCTCCAGTTCCCAGAATCACCAGCTGTACATTATCCTGGCACAATTCATCCATCACATAAGCAACTAAATCAAAACCTTTCTGATCTGTCAATCTAGAAACCACACCAATCATCATTGCCTTTGGATCTTCATTTAAGCCTAACTCCCTTTGCAAAGCGAGCTTATTTTTCACTTTTTCCTTACGGAAATTCTTTGCATTAAAATTCTTTGCAATCATTTTATCTGTTTCTGGATTCCATTCGTCGTAATCCAGACCATTTACAATTCCTCTCAGGTCGTGAGATCTGGCTCTCATAAGTCCATCCAGGTTTTCCCCATAAAATTCTGTCTTAATTTCTTCTGCATAAGTATTGCTTACTGTGGTAATAGCATCTGCATATACCAGACCGCCTTTTAACATATTTGCATCTTTGTATGCTTCCAGTTTATCCGGTGTAAAGAAATGTGCCGGAAGACCAGTTAATTCGCGCATGGTCTTAATATCCCATGTTCCTTGGAATTTTAAGTTATGTATGGTCATAACCGTCTTAATCCCCTGATAAAATGCACCTTCCTGAAAACTATCTTTTAAATATACAGGTATCAATCCGGTCTGCCAGTCATGACAATGAATCAGATCCGGTCTGAAATCAATCACCGGTAAAATGGATAGGGCTGCTTTTGAGAAAAAGGCAAACTTTTCAATATCAAAGCGGATATCCCCATAGGGCTGATAACCGGAAAAATAGTATTCATTGTCAATGAAATAATACTGGACTCCCTCATATACAAGTTGCATGATTCCCACATATTCACGTCTGTATCCAATATCCATATAAAAATGAGTTACATACTGCAACTGATTCTTATATTCTTCTTTCATACATAAATATTTAGGAATAATTACTCTTACGTCAAAATTTTCCTTATCAAAACATTTAGGCAACGCACCCACAACATCTGCTAATCCCCCGGTCTTAATAAAAGGTACTGCCTCTGATGCTACAAATAATATCTTTTTCACAAAAATACCCTCCTTGCCAGATTCATACCAGTATTATACTCCATTTTTTCGTCAAAAGAAAGTTCTTTCTCCTATTTTTTATATTCTAGTCGGATTTTGTCTGCAATTAAAGCAATAAATTCTGAGTTTGTAGGTTTTCCTTTTCCTGTACTAACGGTATATCCAAACAACTCATCAATGGTATCCATTTTTCCTCGGCTCCATGCCACTTCTATGGCATGACGAATCGCACGTTCTACCCTGCTTGGTGTGGTTTGGTGCTTTTTAGCAATGGTAGGATATAAAATTTTTGTAATTGAATTTAACATTTCCAGGTCGTTCACAGACAAAATAATGGCATCCCTTAAATACTGATAGCCTTTGATATGAGCCGGAACACCAATTTCATGAATAATATTGGTGACATCTGCTTCTAAATTCCGTTCAAAATAACTGCTGCTGTTTTCATAGGCATTTACTTTTCTTAGTTCTCTTTTTCTTTCTTGTTTTGCCTGACGTATATGTTTGATTCTGGAAAGCAGCATGTTATTATCAAAAGGTTTCAAAATATAGTAATTTGCTCCTAACTGGAAGGCATCCTCGGTAATTTGTTCCTGTCCTACTGCAGATACAACAATAAAAGCTGGCTGTTTTTTCAATTCTGTATCTTTTCCCACACGTTCCATAACCGTAAGACCATCAACCTGCGGCATAATAATATCCAAAAGTACAACATCCGGTTCTTTTTCCTTGATAATATCGTAAATTTCAGCGCCATTATTAGCATGTCCCACTAACTCCAACTCTTTATCTGCGTTTATCAGGTTTCCCAGTAAATCCAACATTTTCTCATTATCATCTGCTATAGCGACATTTAACTTCTCCATTACTTCTCCTCCATCTATTTTGTTACAACTCTATTCTCCGGCATCTGACGGGCGCCCTTTTCAATCGTCATACCAAAGACTATTAGTATTATATTATCAGTTCCTCTGCAAATCAAGGGAAATCATCTTACAATTTATATTTTTATCTGATAATTTACATATATATTCTACATTTTTTTCTTTTATCAAACGATTTTCGACAATTTACCACAACATATTCTCTATAAAGATTCCATAGCCTTTAGCTGAATCCTGCACAAATACATGGGTTACCGCGCCAATAATCTTTCCCTCCTGCAAAATAGGGCTACCACTCATTCCTTGAACTATCCCTCCTGTCTTTGCCAGAAGCTGGGAATCTGTTACTTGAATTTCAAATGCCTGGTTTGTATCCGCCTGTTCCTCATTAATATCTGTAATCTGAATCTCATAGGTTTCTACCCCATCGCCTAAATCTGTCATTAGTTCGGCTGGACCTTCTTTTACCTCTTGTTTATATGCCACCAAAGCCTTCATATCCAAAGGCTTCCCCCAATGCTCCAGTCTTCCATAAATTCCCTGCTCTGTATTTTTTTCTATGGTTCCCAGCTTCTTATCTGCCTGATACTCAATGTAACCAGATAATTCTCCTGGTACGCCTTTAGCTCCCTTTCGAATGGAAAGAATCTCAGCTTCGTACAATTCTCCCCCAGCTACATCCAAAAGTTCTCCTGTGTCTGTATCACTAATACCATGTCCTAAAGCTCCGAATTTCCCGTTTTCTTCTACATATGTCATGGTTCCTATACCCTGTGTGTTATCCCTCACCCAAATTCCCAGTTTATAGCTGCTATCCTGAGCCTTTACAGGGTTTAGAGCAATCGGTATTTCTTCCCCTTCTCTGTTTACCAAAAGCTCCATGGACTCACCATGACTTTCCTGAATTTTTTCAATCAACTGTTTTTTTCTGGCAATAGGACTTCCATTGACCTCTAAAATGTAATCTCCAGACTTTGCAATATTTTCTGCCGGCTCCCTTGAAATCCCATCTTCTCCCACTATCTCCCCTGTATCTACAATCAGAACTCCCTGTGTTTCCATATAAAGTCCTATAGGGGTACCACATACAGACAATACTTTTTCCTCCACAGTCTCGACTTGAACCTGTTTTAAAGGAAAAATTCCAAGAAGAGAGCATGGAATCTGATAACTCCCCTGATCTGACACATCAATAGTATCTGTATAGGTTACCAGTGGCCAGTCAAAAAGTTCTGTAAGGCCATCTTTCTGTCCTTCACGGATATAAACCTTATCTGGAATAGCATTTTTCATTCGTACCACGCTAAATCCACCTACAGCTAAAATATCCGCTAATAATAATACGAAAAGAAAGAGGCGATAATTACGCTTTTTAGACAAAAAATCACATCCTTTCCCATTTTTATGAAAAACACTGAAAAAGCCGTAAAAAAAAGATACACTGTTGTGTACCTTTTTAGTATGTGAGTTTTTATCTATTTCACTCTTGTATTTTTTTGTTGTTGTGCCAAATCTTTCATTTCACTGGCATTTTGTAAAACGGCATCTGTGATTTTTACACCGCCCAGCATACGAGCCAATTCTTCCACAGATTCTTTATAAGAAAGCTCTCGAATCCTGGTACTGGTTTCCATATTTTCCACATTTTTTTCAATGAGATAATGTGCATTGGCCTGAGAAGCGATTTGCGGCAGATGAGTAATACATAGCACCTGCCTGGATCCTGCAATCACTGACATTTTTTCGGCTACCTTCTGTGCTGTTCTGCCGCTAATACCTGTGTCAATTTCATCGAAGATTAGCGTTTCCGTATCATCTTTATCTGCCATCAAAGTTTTAATTGCCAACATAATTCTGGAAAGTTCACCACCAGATACCACTTTGGATAATTCTCTCACCGGTTCTCCTGGATTTGTGGAAATCAGGAAACAAATATTATCTTTTCCTTCAGCACTAAACTGCTCCCTCTCTCGAAACTGAATTTCAAATTCCACATTTAAAAAATTTAAATCCTGCAATCCCAGTACAATTTGTTTTTCCAACTCTCTTGCCCAGGCTTTCCGCACCTTCGTAAGTTCCTGACATGCTTTTAACAAGTCTGCAGTTTCTATCTCTAGTTTTTTCTCTAGCGTTTCCCTTTTTTCCTGAAAATGAAGAAGACGTTCCAACTCCTGCTCTTTTTCTCCCTTATAATTAAGGATATCCTCAATAGAAGAACCATATTTCGATTTTAAATGATTCAGTAAATCCAGTCTGGTTTCTATCTGGATAAATTCTTCTTCTGAAAATACAAATTCTGACAAATAAGAGGAAACCTCCCGATTGAAATCATTGAGCAGGCTGTCAATATCTGTAAGGGTGCTGTAAAAGCTTTCTAAGTTTTCATCAAAACCAGAAATTTGAGAAAGCTTCTGAAGGGCTCTGCCAATCTGCTGGGTACTGCCCTCCTGGTCATCCCCTGTAAGCTGATAAACCATTCCCAAGCCCTCTGTAATCTGTCTGCTATTAGATAATCTCCGATAAGATGTTTCCAGCTCTTCGTCTTCTCCAGGTTTTAGCTGGGCTTCCTGGATTTCCTGAATCTCATATTCCAAAAAACTGATTTCACGTCTTCTCTGTTCTTCATCTAGTTCGTAGGTCTCCAGCTCTTTTTTTATAGCACTATATTCTCTATAATGCTTTTTCACTGTTTCCTTCTTTCCCTGGATTTCTACTTCTCCATAATCATCCAGAATCTCCATCTGCTTCTCTGGGTATAACAAAGACTGATGTTCGTGTTGTCCATGAATATCTAGAAGCAATGCAGCTATTTTCCGTATACTGGATGCTGTGCAGGTTTCTCCATTTATCTTACTAATACTTCTGTTTTCTGTAATTTTTCTGGAAATAATGACCTGTCCTTCTTCTGGATACACGCCCATTTCCTTTAATTTCTCTTCTGTATCAGGCCGTACCTGAAATACCAGCTCTACTAGGGCATTTCCGGCTCCTTCCCGTATGATTCCTCTGGACATTTTTTGACCCAGAGCGAGATTCACAGAACCAATCAAAATAGACTTTCCAGCACCGGTTTCTCCAGTGAGAATATTAAGACCATCCTGAAAATCCACCTCTGCTTCTTCGATTAATGCCAGATTTTTAACATGTAAATGTACTAACATTTCGGAGCACTCCCCTTTTTCTTTTATGCATGAATGATTTTTCTGATTTTATTCATCAATATCATGGTATCTTCCGTACTTTTGCTGAAGCAGGCTATGGTATCATCTCCTGCCAGACTTCCTACGATTTCCTGAAGATTCATGTGATCAAGTGCAGCGGCGGCGGCATTGGCCATGCCGGAAGACGTCTTAATCACTAAAATATTCTGAGCTACATCCATGGAGAGAAAAGCTTCTCTTAATACTCTGATATATTTTTCGCTATCCGGAGTTTCCTTTGAGGTCATAATGGTATATTTAGAACCTCCATCCTGCCTGGCAACCTTTGTCAGTTTCAGTTCCCTTATATCTCTAGAAACCGTAGCCTGAGTCACCTGGAATCCGGCAGCATTCAGACGCGCAGCCAGTTCTTCCTGGGTTTCAATATCATATTGCTGAATCAATTCAATAATTTTTGAATGTCTGGCAATCTTCATTTCCATCCTCCTGCTAATTTTTCATTTTTTTCCGAAGTACCTCTAAAAAACTAATGTTGCTGATTTTTACAATCTTTGTATCTTGAACAGAACGCCGGATAACCACCTTATCTCCCAGAGCCATAGAAATATTCGTATCTCCATCAAAAGAAACAATGGCTTTTCCCTGCCCTGCCTGTACACCATGAGTAATTTCCACAGCAATTTCATCCCCAGCTGGAAAAATAATGCTTCTGGTATTCAGGGTATGAGGTGCCACGGGCGTCATAATCATAATATTGGTCTCTGGTGACACAATAGGACCTCCTGCCGAAAGGCTGTATCCAGTGGAACCTGTTGCCGTTGAAATAATAATCCCATCTGCTTTATAAGCGTTTAAAAACTCGCCATTTACATAATTATTAAAACCAATCACTCTAAGAGGTCCATCTCTTCCAATGACAATATCATTCAGGGCCACATCTTCTGCTACCATTCTTCCCTTATGATAAACTTTTCCATTTAACATCATACGGCTTTCCAGCACATACTCATCTGCTATCAGATAATTCAGGGCTGGCTCAATGGATTCCCTATCAATCTCTGCCAGATATCCCAGGGTTCCTAGGTTAATACCAAGAAGTGGAATCTGACGGCTCACCACATCCCTGGCAGCCTGGAGAAGGGTCCCATCACCTCCCAAGACAATCACACATTCCACATCCTCTGGAATGTGACTTACATCTGTATAATGATGAAAGGGTTCTCTGCCACTTGAGGTAGCCGGACGAATCACACAGGAACACCCGTGAGCTTGCAAATACCTGGCAGTCATTCCTGCTACCTGCATTCCTTCATCTTTTTCACTATTTGCAATAATATAAAACTTCTTCATGGTTATTTATCCAGCTCTTTATGAGCTTTTGCAACAATCTCCTTTACATCCAGCCCTGCATCTTCTGGAAGTCCGTCTACTTTTTTCTTCAAATGAAGCAAATATTCAATATTTCCTTCCGGTCCCTTAATCGGGGAAAACTCCAGATGCAGGTTTGCGTATCCAATGCTTTGACTATAGGCAATCACTTTCTCAATAACCTCTTCGTGAACTTTAGGATCTCGAACCACTCCTTTTTTCCCCACTTTTTCTCTTCCTGCTTCAAACTGGGGCTTAATCAAGCACACCACTTCTCCATCTTCTTTTAAAAGATTATAAACTGGAAGCAGCACCTTGGTAAGTGAAATAAAAGAAACATCAATAGAAGAAAAATTCGCTAATTCCTGCAAATCTTCTGGAACTACATAGCGGATATTTGTTTTTTCCATGCATACAACTCGGTCATCATTGCGCAGTTTCCAGTCTAGCTGTCCATGTCCTACGTCAATGGCGAAAACCTTTACCGCCCCATTTTGCAGCATACAATCCGTAAATCCACCGGTAGAAGATCCTACGTCCATACAAACCTTATCCTTTAAGGTCACACCAAAATGAGTCATAGCTTTCTCAAGCTTCAGCCCACCTCTGCTGACATATTTCAACGTACTTCCCCGAACTTCGATGTTTACGGTGTCCTGAAACATAGTTCCCGCCTTGTCCTCTTTCTGATTTTCCACATAGACATTTCCTGCCATAATCACAGCTTTCGCTTTTTCCCTGGATACTGCCAGCCCGCGCTTTACCAGAAGAACATCCAGACGCTCTTTCATCTTTTTGCCTCCTTTATTTTTTTATACACAGAAATCCTATCAATTCCTGCTTTTTCCTTTAATTTTTCCGGATTTCCATGCTCAATAAAAGAATCTGGAAGAGCAATGGTAATCACCAACACTTCTGGATGAGTCCTTCGCATATAATCAGCAACCTGACTTCCAAAGCCTCCGGTTGCCACATTTTCCTCCATGGTCACAAAAATCCTATGGTGTTCTGCCAACTGGGAAAGCAGCTTTTCATCCAAAGGTTTTACAAATCTGGCATTCACCAACGTAGGGTTTTCACCATCCTCTAGAAGCATTTCCCGTACCTGCACCCCTGTTTTCACCATACTTCCCACTGCCAGAAGTGCAACATCCGTTCCTTCAAACAGCACTTCACTGCGGCCTTTACAAATGGGCTCCCGATATTCTTCCAAACCATCATACGCCTCTCCTCTTGGATAACGGATAGCAATGGGACCTTGATATTGCACTGCAAATTTCATCATATCCGAAAGCTCCCATTTATTTTTGGGTGCCATTAGAGTCATATTAGGAATCATAGATAAATAGGTCAGGTCAAAACAGCCCTGATGAGTTTCCCCGTCACTGCCAACAAGCCCTGCCCTGTCCACTGCAAAAATCACATGAAGGTTCTGCAAACACACATCTTCAATAATCTGATCCACAGCCCGCTGTAAAAAGGAAGAGTACACAGCCACTACTGGAATCATGCCTCCAAGAGCCAGCCCTGCTGCAAAAGTCACGGCATGCTCCTCTGCAATTCCAACATCAAAAAAACGCTCTGGAAACATATTACGGAACCGTTTTAGACCTGTTCCGTCTGGCATGGCAGCTGTGACTGCCACCACCTTTTCTTCCCGGTCTCCGAATTTACGCATAACTGTAGAAAAAATATCCGTATAATTCGCTTTTCCTGAACTACTAAGGGGCAATCCATGTTCTAAATCAAAAGCTGAAGTTCCATGAAATCTAGCTGGGTGACGCATAGCCGGTTCATATCCTCTTCCTTTTTCCGTCTTTACATGAATGAGCACTGGCCCCTGAACCTTCCTAGCCTCCTGAAAGACCTGTATCATACGGCTGCAGTCATGTCCATTGATGGGACCTAAATAAGTAAGACCCATATCTTCAAAAAACATCCCTGGAATCACCAGGCGTTTAATACTGTCTTTTGTCTTATGAATCCGCTTCACTGCTGCTGGACCAATACCAGGAATTTTATTTAATCCATTTTTCACCCCTGTCTTTAGTCCATGATAGCTCTCAGCTGTTCTCATATTGCTTAAGTAACTGGAAATACCTCCCACATTTTCAGAAATAGACATTTCATTATCATTTAAAATAATAATAAAGTTTTTCTTCAGGGAAGAAGCATTGTTTAAAGCCTCATATGCCATTCCCCCTGTAAGCGCACCATCCCCAATTACCGAAATCACGTGATAATCCTGTTCCTGCAAGTCTCTGGCACACACATAGCCTACCCCTGCCGAAATAGATGTGGAACTGTGGCCCGTATCAAAAGCATCACAGGTACTTTCATTGCGCTTTGGAAATCCACTCATACCCCCCAGCATCCGAAGCTGGTCAAATCCATCTTTTCTTCCTGTCAGAATTTTATGTGTATAGGACTGATGCCCAACATCCCAGATAATCTTATCCTCTGGAAGCTGAAATACATAATGCAATGCCATCGTAAGCTCTACTGCACCTAAGTTGGATGCAAGATGTCCCCCAGTTTTGCTTAAATGTTCTAACAGGAACTGCCGAATTTCCTCTGCCAGCTTTGGAAGCTGTTCTATGGAAATCTGTTTAATATCATTTGGTTGCTTTATCTTTTCTAAAAGCATTACTCCTGCACCTCTATTTTCTGCGGGTACACAGAAAAAGAAATAAGTTCTTTAAAAATTCTTTTTCTCCTGGAAGTTGCAAAAGAAGACTAACTGCCTCGTGGGTCAGCTTCTTTACTTCTTCTCCCGCTTGTTCCACTCCTTCCAAAGTCACATATGTGGTCTTATGATTTTTTTCGTCGCTTCCTACCGGCTTACCCAATTCCTCCTGGCTGCTGGTAACATCCAAAATATCATCTTGTATCTGAAATGCAATTCCAAGGCAGCTTCCCATTTGCTGAATACTGGATAAATCCTTCCATCCTGCCAGCACTGCCCCAATCATAAGAGACGCTTCAATTAAAGCAGACGTCTTATTTTCATAAATAAAATCCAACGTTTCTTTGGAAAGTGGTTTTCCATCATTTTCTACATCTACGCCTTGCCCGCCCAGCATTCCAAAAAGGCCTGTCTTCTCTCCCAGGATTTTAAGGGCTCTTGCAACACGCAAAAGCTCCTCCTCATTCTGAACCTTCTCAAATGCTTGAAAAGCTGTTTCATAGGCATAATTTAACAAAGCATCTCCTGCCAGAATAGCTGCTGATTCTCCAAAAACTACATGCGTAGTCTTTTTCCCTCTCCTGTATTGATCATTGTCAATAGCAGGAAGATCATCATGGATCAGGGAGTGGGTGTGGATCATTTCTATAGCTGCCATGAAAGGATTTACAATTTCAGAACTCCCCCCCAGCATCTCATACATTGCTGCCATAAATACCGGACGAAGGCGCTTTCCTCCTGCTCTCATGCTATAATTCATAGCCTTGGCCAGATTATTGGAAAGCCCCTCTTCTTTGGGCAAATATCCTTCTACAATCTCCCAGACACTTTGTGTTCTTTGTTCTAATTCTTCTTTAAAATTCACTGAATCCACCATCTTCATTTATCTTCAACATCTTTTTCTCAACAGTATCAATTTTATCGCTACATTGCCGAAGCAACTCCATGCCCTTTTGATACATAACAAAGGAATCCTCCAGGGAAATCTCCCGACTCTCCAGCCGCTGTACAATTAAATCCAACTCCTGCAGAGATTCTTCTATGGTTAAATCTTCTGCCAGCTTCTTATCTTCTGTCATGAGCCATGCTCCTTTCCTCTTTTATGGTTTCAAGAACCTTTGCCAGAATTCTTCCATCTGTTACCTGTATGTTCAAATTATCTCCTGGTTTCACCTGTTCAATGCAGGTAACACTGTGGTTTGCCTCATTTTCCACATAGGAAAATCCCTGATTTAACTTGTTTAAAGGAGACAGACCCTTCATCCTCTCAATATAAATATTCAGATTCTGCCTTGCTCGAAAAATCTGGTTTTCCATAGCGCTTCCAATTCTATCTTCAAGCTCCATAAGCCTAGTACGTTTTTCTTGAATCTGATAAGCCGGACTTCCATACTCCAGTTTCATTTCATACTGCTTCATCCTCTGGCGCAGGGCATAAATCTGATTTTCCATTCCAAAAGTAAGCTTCTGCCTGTAACCACGTAAGTTTTCCAAAACCTGCCGTATATCTACCACTGCAAGCTCTGCTGCTGCAGACGGGGTAGGTGCCCGCAGATCTGCCACAAAATCTGCAATGGTGGTGTCGGTTTCATGACCAACAGCTGAGATAATAGGCGTCTGACAGTGAAAAATAGCTCGCGCTACTTCCTCCTCATTAAAGGCCCACAAATCTTCTATAGAGCCTCCGCCTCTTCCCACGATAATCACATCCACACCACAGGTATCCAAAGTTTCAATACCTTTTACAATGCTTTCCTTGGCACCTTCTCCCTGAACCAAAGCCGGATAAAGAATTAACTGCACATAAGGATTTCTCCGCGCTGCAATATTCCGAATATCCTGAATAGCTGCTCCTGTTGGCGCTGTAACAATTCCGACTCTCTTTACATAGGCTGGTATGGGCTGCTTATACTCAGCTGAAAACATGCCCATTTCTTCCAGCTCTTTTTTCAAAGCCAGATAACGTTCATAGAGAAGTCCTGCCCCTTCTAGGGTGATACTTCTGGCATATAATTGGTACTTTCCATCCCTTTCATAGACACTGACACTTCCTTCTGCCACTACTTTATCTCCGTTTTTCATGGAAAATCCCAGCCCTTTTCTCTGACCTGCAAACATGACACAGGACAAAGTTCCCGTCTCATCCTTGAGAGAAAAATAAATATGACCGGAAGTGTGGTATTTACAATTAGATACCTCTCCTTTAATGGAAATCCTGTTCAGCATAAAATCCTGGCTAAACATGTTTTTAATATAGGTGTTTACCTGTCCTACCGAATAAATTCTTGAATTCATAAGCTTTCTCTGGAAATTTTTCCAAGTACACCATTAATAAAAGATGCGGAATCTTCACCGCCGAAATTTTTACTAATTTCTACAGCCTCGTTAATGGCAACCTTTGTTGGCACATCCTGGTCATATTTCATCTCATAAACTGCTAGGCGAAGAATATTTAAGTCCACCTTGCTCATTCTTTTTGTTTTCCAGCCTGTGGAATTTTCGTTCAGAATGTTATCAATCTCCTCCAGATGTTCTTTTACACTGGCAAACTTAGTTTCCATATAAGTCTGCTCCACTGGTGTCAAATCCTCAAGGCTGTCAAAATAAAGCTGCATCTGCTCAGACATTTCCTCTGCTTCATTAAACTCACTTACAAAAAGGAGCTTAAAAATGTGTTCTCTCATCTCTCTTCTACCCATAATTTCCTCCGTCGGTATGATTTTCTTAAAAAGATAAGGTGCCTCTAAAAAAGACACCTTATCACCTTGCTCTTTTAGAATGTTTACTTGTCAATGAACTTTATCAATCTCTACGCTGGCAATGCGTACATTTACATCAGAAACAGTAAGGCCGGTCATATTCTCAATGGCTGCCTTCACTCTTTCCTGTACTCTCTTGCTGGTTTCCAGAATATTAAATCCGTATTCAATATTCAGTGCCAGATCAACACAGACTACATCTTCCAGGACATCTACCTTAACACCCTTGGACAGATTCTTCATACCCAGTTTTCCAACTAATTCGTTGGTAATATTTCCGGCCATGGAACCCACACCTTCTACTTCTGTAGCTGCAAGTCCTGCGATAATCGCAACAACTTCGTCTGCAATCTGTACTTCCCCAAGAGAACCATTATCATGTATTTTATACGTATTTCTGTCTTCCGCCATAATTTTCAACCTCCTATAGGAAATATCCTGTGTTTTATTATACCAAATAGTGGCTGAAAATAAAAGCTGTTTTTTGTTTTTTCTATTATCAAACCAGCAGCTTTTCTAATTCTCTTGATAATTTTTCTTTCATACTTTCCAGTTCTTTATTAGAAGGGCGGTTATCATCACAATACATTTTTTCCATTGGATACCACCAGACAGGGCCTTTTCCATTATTACCATAGTTTTCTATATCTCCGCTTGTCCTTGGAAACAAATGCCAATGGAGATGCGTATCTCCGTTTCCCAGCAATTCATAATTCATTTTTTCTGCACCAAATGCTTTTGAAACCGCTTCGGCTACCATGGACATTTCTTCCAAAAATTTCACTTTTACTGAATGCTCTAACTGAAATAATTCTGTTTTATGCTCTTTACAGAGAAACAGTGTATAACCGGTAAAATGCTGATGATCTCCCATGACAACATATCCTGTGGATAATTCCTTTACAAAATATGGATTTGTTCCTTCCTGAATCATTTTAATTCTTTCACAAATCAAACACATATCTTACTCTCCTCCAAGTAACTATTTCCCGGCTTTTCGCCTTTATTTTATACAACGAGTAGCAACAAAGGAAGGTACTTTTCTTTCATATAACCTGCCTGAGCTATTTGTGTCTTCGTATAAATCTGTCAAAGTAAATCCTGCCCTTAACTGACCCCCAATCTGTTCTTCCAGTGTATGAGAAAACGCAATTCCCCAGTCATTTTTTATGGAATCCTGATAATGCTGGGGATTTTTCAATGGATTGAATGGGAGTGTATAAATCATTTCTTTTTCCTCATCATCGAAAACATAGTTAATTCCCAGGTCATATCCCCCAAGGAATATTCCGCCTTTTTTCAAAACACGATAACATTCTTTAAAAATTGTATCGACTTTTTCGACGTAACAATTGGATACCGGGTGGAAAATAATATCAAAGGATTCGTCGTCAAAAGGAAGCTTTTTCGACATATCCTCCTGTATAATTTCTATGCTGTATCCTTCTCTTTCTGCAACCATCTTCTCGCTTCTGCACTGTTCTCCTGAATAGTCTAACACCGTACATGCAGCACCCAAAGCAGTAAAAACAGGCATTTGCTGTCCACCACCGCTGGCTAATCCAAGAAGTTTCTTACCTTGCAAATCTCCGAACCATTCCTTAGGAACTAATTTGGTCGGCGTTAAATATACACCCCACAGTCCTTTTTTTGCATTCTCATATATTTCATGAGTAATTGGCTGTCCCCATTCCCAGCCTTCCTGACACCATTTATTAATAATTTCCGCATTTAATTCTTGATATTCCATAAAATCTTCTTTCCTTTCTCATGGTTATCTGCTTTGGCGTAATATGGAGCTGATTCCAAGCACCGCACCATAAAATACCCCTGCCACTGGCCATACAATCCAGGTTCTGTGCCACTCCATTGTCGCAAAACTCCAGCCAAGGTAAACCGCAGTTACTGTACACCAGTAAATCGTATCTATGATATCATTACGTTTGTTCTCCATTTTCTTACGCCTTGTGTAATCCCCTTCTTCTAAAAGTTTCTGAAAACTTCCATATAACGTGCAGGTCAGCACAATCAAAAATACACCAATTGCCACAAGGATAAGACAAAGAATAACCCCCAGTATTGCCAGCATTCCATCCTCATCATTCACGGCCAGTACCATGATGGGAACTGCACTTAAAATACAGAGAAGCACCCCAAGAACAAGCCTGCGGCTGTGAATACCTTCATATTTTTGCTTTTCATTCTCAACCATCCCCTTAACTCCATATGCCAGTTCTACTGGTTCTTTTTCAAGGAATTCATACTGTTCCAGCCTTCTTCCATAAATGAGGAAAAGTGCCGCTGCTGCTGCAACGGAAAGCAAAAGCACGGTCATTCCTATCCCTACTGCGGCTCCTTCTGCAATGACATATCCACCTTCTTTATCAGACAAACCTCCCAGCCAGATCAAGAGAACAGGAGACAAAATACAAAGCAACACACCAAACGCAATCTTTGACGCAGCATTTCTCACTACGCCAAGATAGCAATTCGCATCTTCCAGGGAAATCGACCTGAGATTCTCTTCCTCCACATAGAAACCTGATACATTCCTTTCCGGTATTGCTGTTATTTCTTCTTCATTTTCTAGCAAATCTTTTAAAAGGTAATCCGTGCTCACAGAGAAAAGATCGCTCATCTTAATGATCTTGTTTAAATCTGGGATAGACCCTGCACTTTCCCATTTAGAAACCGCCTGTCTGGAAACTCCCAGCCGGTTCGCAAGTTCTTCCTGTGACCATCCGTTTTTCTTTCGTAAATCTGTTATTTTATCTGCCAAAATCATGCTGGCTCCTCCTTACGTATTTTTTCTTGCTTCAGCATAGCAAATTCTATGGTTGCCAGCCACCATCCACAGTTAGAAATCTGTCAACTGACAGTTGCAGATGGAATTTAAAACAAATCCAATGTATTATCCAGATATATTTTTTCTCTGACATGCAGCTGGTACTCCGGTTTTGTCATATAATAAAGCAAAAATTCCAGAATCAGGGCACTGCCAAGTCCCCTGCCTTCGATTTTAAAATTAGAAAATCCTATTGGCAGATAAATATTCTTTATATCTTCCATACTGATAAAGCCCGGATTCTCCATTGCTTTTGAAAACCGATAGCCCTCTTCTGCACCCGGAGCGGCACAAGGATGATCCGGACAGTCTTCTCCAAGATTCTTGCGGCTGACTATTTTATAACATTCTTTTCTGTCTTTACAGCCAAACCAGCAGCACTCGTTGCATAAAAATTCCACTTTATCCTTCTGCTGTTCTGACAGCGTATGTAATTTCTCAAACGATTTATTCAAGCGAAAATCCGGCACTACATAAAGAAAATCATCACGGTTTATTTCCTTCACAAGCTGTTGAAAATCTGTCAGCACCTTTGTGGTGGAGGAGACAAAATAAAGACCTGGGTACTCTCTTTTCAGATAATCCAAAAGTAGCTCTGAGTGAATGATCACGCCATTTCGTGTTTGATTCTTTTTCTCAAACACGGCACAGAGCCTATTGCATTTTGGATCTAAAAGATGCCTCTCCTCAAGCAGAGAATTGCTAAATGTCAGCCTAGCTGAAATCCCGTATTCCTGCATCAGTGCCAGAACCTCTTCTGGATCATGATTTCCCTCTCCCATACGGCCTCCACCCCAAATACAATCTGCCGGAGCACCATAGACAGAGCCTATCTCACACCAGTCATAAAAATATTCTCTGTGCTCACGGAATAAGGGCAGAAACTCCCTATACAGTTCATAAAACTCAAACAAACCTGGAAGGTGGTAGTATGCAATCGCTTTTTTTAATTGTTTCATAAATTTCATTCACATCTCATTTCTTGGTTATTATTCAAATCTTATTTTTCGTTGCCTTTCATGTCCTTTTGCTCGTCATCCTGCTGGTAAAAGAACAGTTAACTATCAACATTTGCTGTAATTTCCGTCATTTTCAATTGTAATTGATAAATGTTTTCTTCTCCATTCAGGTCCGTTGTTTTTAACTCAAACCACAGATCATCCACCAATTTATCAAGATTACTATCTCTGAGAATATCTCCTGATATCTTCCCTATATCCCCAGAAACCTCTATTGTTCCACCCGTTTTATCTTCCACACCACCAGAAATCAAACTCTCTCTTTCATTACCCATGTTGAAGTAAATAGCAGTTGAATATGTAGTAGTTTGTTTTATTCCTCTTTCTTATCCTTGAAATCGCTTTTTCCATAACAGGGTGTGCCGCTTTGCAGGGTACACCAGCAGCATCAAAAAATACAGTTACTTTTCGCTACAAATTGTACCGCACACCTCAATAGATTCATCAAGCCCTTTTCTTCTGTACAAATAATAGCTATTTTTTACCAGTCCAAAAATTTTCCTCCTATTTTAAAATGGTTTCTAATGTATTTATAATGCTTTCATAAGAAATTTCACGAGCATATACAAATTTCTTCTGGTACTTCTCCCACATATTTTTTAAATCAGTATTTAAAGAAATTTGTTCTATAATTCCATTTATATCAGCAATCTTTCTCAGTGAACCACGATGAATTGCTGTAGCCTTTAATGCTTCTTTGAATACCTCTTTATCATACTTTTGTGTAGTTCCAAGAATAAACACATCATAAAAGTCTCTTGGTCTGCTGGTAAATACACCACGACTTAGTATTGTTTCCACCTTCTCTGCCATAACGGTTTCAATATTATATCCCCATAATGATATTTTCACATCTTCATCAAAAATACCACCAAATTCATATTTTATAGCAGCTGGTGTAATAATATCTCCTGTGGAAATATCTATAGAAAGTGGAGTTACGATTGTATCATAAATTGCATCTAATCTAACACAATATCCACCATACACATCGTCCTTACGAATTGGAAGCACTGACTTAATTTTAAATAAAACATCATCCTTCAACTCTATTTTACAAATAGTGCTCAGTGCTACCGAAATTTGTTCTTCTGTTAAAGGCAAATTTCGTAAAGTAGTATCTAAATCCATTGTCGATCTAGTATCTAAGCCCACAATAGCTGCAATTAGCATTCCACCCTTTACAACAAACTTATCACTATATTCTGAAAGAGACAATCTTTCTAAAAAACGCTCAAACATATAATTCTGTAAAACTACTTGAGCCGCAATATTATTGTTCTTTGCGTAATTTTTGATTTTTCCCTTTAGGCTCATGGCTTTTGAACTCATAGTAAAACCTCCATATATCTTTTTACTACTTTTTCTACACCAAATTGTGCCGAATATATCGCCAATAAATTAAGATCTTTCTCTGCTGATATAGCGTAATTCTTTATTGCACTAATGACTGTCTCTTCATCAAGCCGATTTCTAGAACGTAATACATCACAAATAGTACGCTCTGCATTATAACATCGAACTTCATTTCCCAATGTTGTTTTTTTAGTAACAGCACCTATCTGATACAACTCTGGCTTAATATAATAACATGTGCACTCTTCTTGCATAACTCTCGAAACCCTTGTATTGTTCGGTATTGTCACTGAATGAACAAATGGAGTTCTGTCAGATAATCCATTTAAAAAGAGTGCAGTTTCATGGGAAAAAATAATTTTACTTGAACATAACGTGAGTGTGTACATATCATCATGAACTGAATCTGGTAGAATATATACCCCTTGTCGTTCTCTCTCTAACAAGCCTTCGTTCTCATACTTTGAAAGAAGATATCGAGAAAAACCCATTTTTACAACTTGCGCAGTAGTAATCATATTGTTGTTATTTTTTATCGCTTCAAGAATTGATGAATTTATTTTCACGGCAACCACCTTTTCCACATTGATATCATCATATTATAGTATATTTATATTAATGTCAATTTTATTTCCACTTATATATCACTAAACATCTATATTTTGATATAATTATGGAATATCTATGTGTTTAAATAGGGAAATAAATTACCTCCATCAAGCAAACAAACATTTCCTTTCCAAACTTCAAATTCTTCGTACCACTAGAAGTTATTTATTTCTTCTTTTTCGTTTTGGGGTCTGGCAGTTCATCATACATTGCATGAAACAAGCCTGTCAAAAACTCCTTATTATCAACTTCATCGACCAGCAACATTTCTTTTGCTCCCTCATAGGGCAACTCATACAGAGCCATAGGCATATAACGAATTGCAGATTTCACTGGTTTAACAAGCAATCTATCATCATAGATACCGCCTATAATCTTGCCACGATACTTGATAATAAATTCTCCCATCATTGCTCTATAAGTAATTTCTTCCAGCTCAGATAACTGTCCTAAAACGAACTCTAAATATTCTTTACTTGATGCCATTACATTCCTCCTCAAAACTGGATTTTATCTATTTGCATAATTAATCACAATTTTTTTACAACTACTGCAATGATAAGCTTCACAATGAGGTATCCCCCCTGAACCTTTACTCAATTCCAAATCCTCACGTTTTTTACTCCGAAAAAGCTTACCGTTTGGATTGTCAATTGCAAAAGTAATATCTCTCGAACTCATTAAGAATCCTTTTATCATTTCTTCACCGCAATATGGGCACTTCATACTATTCCACCTCCGCAAATTCAATTTAATTTACCAACGTTTCATATTTTTCTCAAATTTGGTGGTATATGCTTCTTTCAGTTCCTCATCACTGATTCCATAGCAAAGAAGGACATCGTTGTAATACATCAGAACGTCTGCCATTTCTTCAATGAGATGTTTTCGCAAATCACTATCTTCAAGTGATTGGATGTCCCCATTTTTCTTGATAATGTCTGTTGCATGGTAAGCATTTCTCTAATGCTAAAGTCGCTCATAATTACTTTCCTCCTCAGGATTGCCGCAGTGATATTGAATACAATCTCTAAAATCCAGTGTTGCTTTATCACCCTCATAAAAATCATTTGTTTTTATCTGTACAAGCACTGTTTTCTCTGTTAAAAAAGTATCCCATATTGATTCTTACTTCCCGTCTTTTCATATCATTATTTGTATAGCAACATGTGTCAAATCCAATTAATTCAAACCCTTCGTGAAGATAAAAACCTATGGCATTCGTATTACATGATTGTGTCTCCAAAATCACAGCACGCCTTTTTTGATTTATGGCAATCTCTTTTGCTTTGTTCATCAGTCTTTTCCCAATACCCTTATTGCGGAGTTCATCTGATACCCACTTTGAGATAAATGGCTTCTGTCATTTTCCCAGAATGTTGATTGCTTTTTTAATACTTCAAGGGCATCCTGTGCATCTCGTAATTCTCGTTTTAATCGTGCGATTTCTTTTGCTTCAT
>CAJKMA010000023.1 GCA_905200905.1 uncultured Bacillota bacterium | reverse complement strand
AAAAAATGCAATAATATTATTTTTTTATTAAAAATTTGTAGAAATTTATGAAACAGTTTTTAACAATTATTGGGGGAATATTTTTGCGGAACAATTGACATAATAAGAAGGTAACCAAAAAGTATCTCAGGAGGTAGAGACAATGGCAAAGAATACTATGAATACAAATAGCAAAAACAGCACGAACAGCACAAATACTACAAGCAATGCAAGCAACAGAAACAGTACTAACACTACCAGCAGCAAAAATAAAACTGCTAAGAATAGCAGCGAGAAAAATTGCCATAATGCAAAGAATTCCAGCAGCAACAAAAATAGTACAAAATCAATGTTTGATTACGAGTAAGAATGGTTCTTTTGTATGCGGGGTCGCCAAATGTGGCGGCTCCTTTTCCTTTATAAAAATTGACATTTTAGATTTAATTATTGATACAGAGCTCTGTAAAAATTGTGATAGAGTAGAAAAACAGCAGTAATACAAGAAAAAGGAAATGAAAAAAAGAGCATTAGCATTTTTGCTGGCAGGAATTTTGGCCGTAGGAAGTCTGGCAGGATGCGGAAAAAAAGAAGAAAAACAGGAATCTGGGGCTAAGACAGAGAGTGGATATGCAAAGAATGCAAAGTTAAAGGTATGGGGCTCTCAGGAAGACCAGGAAATGTATAAGAAAATGATTGAAGCTTTTCAGAAGGAAGTTCCGGAAGCAGCGGATTGGGAAATTGAGCAGGCAGTTGTTATGGGTGCAGATGCCAAAACAGAGCTTTTAAAAGATGCGTCTGCAGCAGCAGATGTATTTGATTTTGCTTCTGACCAGGTAATGGAGCTGCAGGCAGCAAATGTATTATATCGTATTACCAAGAATAAAGATGAAATTGTAGCAAATAATCTGGACACGGCAATACAGGCAGCAAGTGTAGATGGTGAGCTTTACGGATATCCGGTAGCCTCTACTACTTTTATTATGTTCTATGATAAGAGTATGTACACAGAGGAAGAGGTAAAGAGTCTGAATACGATGATGGAAAAACAGCTTCCTGAGGGTGTTACCAACTTCTCCATGGATATTGACAATGGATGGTATAATTCCTGTTTCTTCCAGGCAGCAGGATGCAGATTGTTCGGAGAAGATGGGACGGATCCGAAATCCTGTGATTTCAACAGTGAAAAGGGATTGTTAGCAGGAAATTATCTGGCAGATTTGGCAGCAAATCCCAAATTTGCAAATCAGGACGGAGCGGTTTTATTAAAGGCATTTGAGAATCGTACTTTAGGAGCAACCTTTACAGGTGCATGGGATGCAGAGCTGATTAAAGGATATCTGGGTGATGATTACGGAGTTACACAATTGCCGGAAGTGACTTTTGAGGATGGTACAACGGTTCAGCTTGCAAGTATGATGAACTTTAATCTGACAGGTGTAAATGCTCAGACAAAATATCCGGCAGAAGCAATGCTGTTAGCAGAGTGGATGACCAACAGTGATACTGCATTAGAAATGCGTTATGAAATAAGTCCGGCAGCTTCCACCAATAAAAAAATGGAAGAAACTATTGCAGCAGATACCGAAAACGAAGCATTAAAGGCTCTTACTGAACAGGCGCAGTTATCCATCTTACAGACCTCCATTCCTCAGGTTGCTAATTTCTGGACACCAACAGAAGCATTTGGAGCAGGCTTAATGAATCAGTCCATTACCAGAGATAACATGCAGGAAAGCCTGGATACCATGGTGAAAAATATTCTGTCTAAATTAGGAGAATAACAGACAAGAATCTTTGTGAACAAATGAAAGAGGGAACAAAATGAAAAACAGTAAGAAAGGACAAAAGGATAATGTATTTTCTTTCATGAAAAAAGCATTTCTGGAAGGTGATTTAAAGACCAGACTTTCTTTTCTCATTATGGGATATGGGAATATATTACATAAACAGATTGTAAAGGGAATCCTGTTTCTGGCCATTGAGATTGCATTCCTTATCTTTATGGTTCAGTATGGTGCAGGAGCCATTGGAGATTTGTGGACCCTGGGAGAAACGCAGCAGGGCTGGGTATACAATGAGACGCTGGGAATTGATGTGCTCCAGGATGGTGATAACTCTATGCTGATACTGCTGTATGGCGTGGCATCAGTATTCGTGGTACTTGGATTTTTACTTGTGTATTATTTTAACATTAAATGTGCCTTTTCTGTACAGAAGATGGCAGAAAATAAACAGCATATACCGGGTTTCCGGGAAGAATTAAAAGAATATCTTGATTCAAAACTTCATGTAACATTAATGGCATTTCCGCTTACTGGTATTCTTTTGTTTACAATTTTGCCTTTGGTTTTCATGATTTTGATTGCATTTACTAATTATGACAGCACACACCAGCCTCCAGGTAATTTATTTACCTGGGTTGGCCTGGATAACTTTAAAACCATGCTGGGTGCAGGAAGTACCATTGCAGAAACCTTCTGGCCGGTTTTGGGATGGACTCTAGTATGGGCGGTTGCAGCGACTTTTACAACTTATATTGGCGGAATTTTGCTGGCACTTTTAATTAACAAAAAAAATGTGCGGTTAAAAGGCCTTTGGAGAACCATGTTTGTTATCTCCATTGCAGTTCCTCAGTTTGTAACGCTTTTGACTATGAGTACCATGCTGGAAAATGAAGGTGCAGTGAATGTGCTTTTACAGAGTTTGGGACTGATTAGCCAGCCGATTCCTTTCTGGGATGATCCAATGATTGCCAAAATTACCATTATTGTTATTAACTTCTGGATTGGTGTTCCTTATACCATGCTGACAGTAAGTGGAATTTTGATGAATATTCCGAAAGAATTGTATGAAGCTGCCAAGGTGGATGGCGCAAATAACAGAGTTATTTTCTTTAAAATTACCATGCCTTATGTTTTGTTCATTACAGGACCAACCCTGATTACCAGTTTTATTGGCAATATTAATAACTTTAATGTTATTTATCTGCTCACAGGAGGCGGACCGGCTGATTTGAATTATTTTCAGGCAGGAAAAACAGACCTTCTGGTTACATGGCTGTATAAGCTGACAACAACCGGAAAAGAGTATTCGTATGCTTCAACTATTGGTATTATTGTCTTTATTCTGTCTGCAACGGTTTCTCTGCTTGCATACAGGCGGACAGCAGCATATAAAGAGGAAGGAGATTTCTCATAATGAAAATCAAGAAAATGTTAGATACCGGTATTTCTCATATTGTGCTGGCAATTTTGAGTGTTATCTGGATTATGCCTATTTTGTGGGTTATTCTTACATCTTTCCGTGGAGAACCTGGGTCTTTTACACCGTATTTCTGGCCGAAGAGTGTTACTATTGACAATTATATTAATTTATTTACGGATACACAGTTTCACTTTGCACAGTGGTTTATGAATACGTTGTTTGTGGCAGTATGTTCCTGTGTGCTATCTACCTTTTTTAATCTGGCTACTGCATATTGTCTTTCCAGACTGCAGTTTGCTATCAGAAAGCCATTTATGAATCTGGCACTGATTTTGGGAATGTTTCCTGGCTTCATGTCCATGATTGCCATTTACTATATTTTAAAAGGTATTGGTATCAGTCAGTCACTGGTTGCCTTGATTCTGGTTTATTCCGGAGGCGCGGGGCTTGGATTTTATATTGCCAAGGGATTTTTTGATACGGTTCCGAAATCTCTGGACGAATCAGCTATTTTGGACGGGGCAACCAAGTTCCAGGTATTTACCAAGGTGGTATTGCCACTGTCAAAACCAATGATTACTTATACAGCACTGACTTCTTTTATGGCTCCGTGGGTGGATTATATTTTTGCCAGTGTAATTATGGGCGACAATTATGAGAAATATACAGTTGCCATCGGTCTTGCAAAAATGTTAGACAGGGAATTTATTAACTATTATTATACAAGATTTGCAGCAGGAAGCGTTTTGGTATCAATACCAATTGCTATTGTCTTTATCATTATGCAGAGATTTTATGTAGAAGGCGTGGCAGACGGTGCTGTAAAAGGCTAAAAAAAGAGGATACCGCATTCATGGATATGGACTTTATGCGGTGTCCTTTTTGTACAAAATTAAGTAGGAGAAAATAATATGACAGCTAAAGAATGGAAAAAAATATTTGATTCAAAGGAATTTGAAGAAAACTATACCTATACAGGGAATGACCTGGGAGCTTTTTACGAAAAAGATAAAACAACCTTTAAGGTGTGGGCACCCACGGCAGACCGTGTGATGCTTCATTTATTCACTGCAGGAAGCAGGGAAGAAGAGGGAGAAAAGGAACTTCTCCAAGTGGAAATGGAAAAGAGAGAACAGGGAATTTATGAGACACAGGTGCAAGGAGACCTTCATGGTGTGTATTATACCTTTTCTGTAACGGTTGAGGGACAAACCAGGGAAACAGGAGATGTTTACGCAAAGGCAGCTGGTGTAAACGGAAAGAGAAGTATGGTGGTAGATCTGGTACAGACGAATCCTGCCGGCTGGGAACAGGATTGTCATGTATTCCATCCATTAGAGCGGACATGGGTCTGGGAAGCCCACATAGGGGATTTTAGTAATGACCCTGCCAGCGGAGTAAGAGAGGGTTATCGTGGTAAATATCTGGCATTTACAGAAAATACCACTTTGAATCAGGATGGAGTGCATCCGACTTGTGTGAATTATTTGAAAGAGCTGGGGATTACACATGTTCATTTACTACCTTCCTTTGACTACGGTTCTGTGGACGAAAGCAAGTGCGATACCTTTAACTGGGGATATGACCCGGTGAACTATAATGTGCCGGAAGGCTCCTATGCAACAGATGCTTTTCACGGTGAAGTAAGAATCAAGGAGTTTAAGGAAATGGTTGCAGCACTGCACAGAGCAGGGATTTCTGTGGTTATGGATGTGGTATATAACCATACCCATAGTTTAGATTCTTTTTTTAATGCTACGGTACCTTATTACTATTACCGGATTGAGGAAGATGGAACTTATTCAGATGGCTCTGCCTGCGGAAATGATACAGCAAGTGACCGTGCTATGTTTCGGAAATATATGATTGATTCTGTTTTGTATTGGGCTAAGGAGTACCATATTGACGGTTTCCGGTTTGATTTAATGGGGCTGCATGATGTCCATACTATGAATGAAATCCGAAGTGCCTTAAATAAGCTGGAAGGTGGAAAACAGATTTTTCTTTATGGAGAACCATGGTCGGCAGGTCCGAGTGCATTAAAAAAAGGAGAAATTTTTGCCACAAAAGAGGCCATGGAAGAATTGGCAGAAGGCATTGCAGTGTTTAATGACGATACAAGAGATGCTGTGAAAGGACCTTATGATGAGCTGGAAGTACCTGGTTATGTCAATGGAAGAAAAGGACAGGAAGAAAAAGTTAAACGTGGAATCCAGGGACTTTTTGACAAAGAGGAGAAGGTTCAGCCTGTTTCCCCGGCACAGCTTCTAAACTATGTATCTGCTCATGATAATAGTACTTTGTGGGATAAATTAGTAGATTCTGTAAAAAAAGATAAGGACTATGAAACACGTCACGGAGATTTACTTGCCATGAACAAGCTGGCAGCAGCCATTGTTCAGTTCTCAGCAGGAATTCCTTTTATGCAGGCAGGAGAAGAAGCCGGAAGAACCAAACAAGGAGAGGATAACAGCTATAATTTGTCAAAAACTCTGAATCGTCTGGATTGGAACAGAATGTACCAATTTCAGGATTTAATTTCTTACTATAAAGGACTTCATGAAGTGAGAAATTGTTTTTCGGGATTTTATGATTTAAGTGAAAAGGCAAGGACACGCCAGTATTTTTATGAAAATATGCCAGAAGGAACCATTGCCTATGAAATGGAAGGGATTCAGGGAAAAGATCCGTGGAAAAAGGTTGTAGTGATTTTTCATGCCAGTCAGGATGCAGCAGAGTTTGTTCTGGAAAATAAGGGGTATAGGCAGATTGTATCACCAGCAGGCATTGATTTCCAGGGAGAATGTCTGGAAGGGGAAAAAGTGCAGCTAGAAGAACTTGGGGCATATGTTTTTGTAAAATAATTGCCGGGATGAATTTTTTTCGGAATCATGGAAATTCTGCCTGGAAGCGTCTATAATGATTCTAGATTTGACGTAACAGGAGGAAGGTATGGAATTACTTACATTATATTTAATTGACGATGAAGCCATTATTTTAAAAGGTCTTTTGGAAACTTATGACTGGAAGAGTATGGGCTTTCAGGTCGTAGGATGGGCAAGAGATGGAGAAGAAGCACTGCCGGATATTATAGAAAAGAGACCAGATGTAGTGCTGACTGATGTTCGGATGAAAAAAATGAGTGGCCTGACACTGATTGAAAAAGTGAAGGAGCAGAAGATTTCTACAAATTTTGTGGTAATTAGTGCGTATCGAGATTTTGAATATGCTAAAAAAGCCTGTGAAAATGGTGCCTTGGCTTATCTTGTAAAGCCTATTGAGGATGAAGAACTGGAAAAAACCATGGGAGAAATCTACCAGAAGTGTACAGAGAAGAAATTTAAAGAAAAAAATTATTCTCTGTGGGAAAAGATACTTCTGGAAGACCAGGATAATTTCCTCAATCAAATGGTAGCGAAGTATCTGGCGGGCATGGTAGAGGAAAAAGAACTGGAAGAGATGACTGCAAGTCTGCAAAGACAAGATATGATGACAAATAATTTTGTGGTAGCAGCAGTGGGAATAGATATTGCAAAGCGTATTATCAACCAAAAGGAATTTAACATGAAGCAGTATGTATTGGAAACAGAACTGTATAAGAAATTAAAGGAATCATATCAGGTGTGGCTTCGTAAAAACCAGGATGGAATTCTGTGCTTTGTGATTGACCTTGGAAAAGAGAAAAAAACAGCGTCTTTGAAAATTTTGTTGAAAAATCTCCAGGAGGAAATGCAGGGAGACATGATTTCAGCTCTTTCTGGTATTGGAACTGGAATCGCAGGGATGAAAAATGCTTATGATCATGCTTTGGAGTTGTATGAAATTGCTGCAGAGGCAGGAGCTGGAATGGTTTTAATGGATAATAAGATTTCTTTAAAATCCGTGCCTAAATATTCTGCAGATGTGGAAGTCCAGATTATCAGTGCCTTACGGAAAAGTGATAAGGAACAGCTAAAAAAGGCCTTTGAAAAATTTCTGTATGTTTTGCCAGAATCCGAACACTTTATCCGGATTTATTTGAGGCGTCTTGCTGTGCGTATTGAATTTGCCATGGAAGAATCCTGGGGGCTTACAGAAGGACTGCAGCAAAGTTTTCATAATTTTTATGAGACGGTGGACAGTGTGGCTATTACTAAGATGGTAAATATTTTATACCAGCTTTTTATCCGTATTATTGAATGGAAAAGCACAGCTCCAAAGCAGGTATCAGACCGGTATTTTCAGGAATATATCCCGGTGTCCATTGCTTATATACAGGAACATTTGCAGAAAGAGGATCTGTCTATTACAGAAGTGTCAGAACATGTTTATTTGAACCCTGTTTATTTCGGAAGGCTGTTTAAAAATGAAGTGAAGATGTCTTTTAAACGGTATGTACAGAATATGCGCATGGAAAAAGCAAAAGAATTGCTGGCAGAGCAGGAATATCATATTTCAGAGATTTGCGATAAGGTGGGCATTCTAAATCCCTCCTACTTTTCCCAGGTATTTAAGCAATATACGGGAATGCTCCCTAGCGAATATAAAAGGAGCGTGGAGGGATGAAAAAGAAAATAAACTTCAGAAAATTTTTGTTTGGAATCCGTAAGCAGACTTTTTTATCAGTGACCCTTATTTGTGGAACAATTTATATCTGCACTTATCTGGCAGTGGAACAGGTTATTACAAAAAAGATATCAGGGCTTCTGGTAAAAGAATATACCAATGTCAATGATAAACTGGCAGGAGAGTTTGAAGCCGTTTATGAACAGTTAAATCAGCTTACCGGAGACTTTGTGATTAATGAATATGTACAGAAAACCCTTCGCAATGTTTCAATAGATGCAGCAGAAAAAGAAATGTTGAAAAGGTCAGTTTCCTGCTATAACAGAAGTTTTTTAGATACCTATCTGGTGGTGGATAACAAGGAAAATTTTTATTCTTTGAGGGATGTAACGATTTCTTATGCAGGCCTGAAGAAAACAGAGATTTATGACGGGTTTGGAGAAGAATATTCCAAGACACAGTTGCTTTGGACAGAAGATACGATTTTTGGTACAGAAGAGAAAAGTTTATTTGTCCTGCGCCGTATTCATGAAATGAATTCCCTTCATGAACCGGGATTTCTTGTGTTAAAACTAAACGATAATATCTGGGCTTCTTTACAGAAGCATATTGAAGACTCAGAGCTGGTATATTTTATTCAGGATCCAAAGGGGAATCCTTGTTTTGAATGGTTTCCAGATGATGACAGCAAAAAATGGAGAAAAGAATTTCAAGAAACCCAGGAAAAGGCTTCCAAGAACAGTTTGAAAAACGGCATGGTTATAGAAAAAACAGATGCAGAGACAGGTTTTACAATTGTGACTTTCGCACCAAAACATGTGGCAAATCGGATCGTAAGAGAAGTACAGAAAATCATGATTATCCTATTTTTAGCAGGATATATTTTTCTACTGGTTTGTATGAATTTTTGGTCAGAAAGACTGGCAAGACCTATTAAGAAAATACGCAGGATTATGTGTGAAGTTGATGACCAGAAACTAGATGACCAGCTTTTTCTGCATACCAACACGGAATTGGATTATATTGGACAGGCATATAATGAAATGTTGGAGGAAGTGAAGCATTTAATGGAAAATGTAAAAAAGAAGGAACGGGAATTAAAAGAAAGTGAATTGCAGGTTATGCTTTATCAGATAAGACCACATTTTCTTTATAATACCCTGGACACCATTTATATGCTGGCAAGAATCCAAAAGGAAGAAACGATTATGAAAATGATACAGGCCTTATCAAAATTTCTGAGGATTAATTTGAGTAATGGAAACAGCTATATTCAAGTAGAAAAGGAAATCGAACATGTAAAGGCGTACATGGATATACAGAAAATCAGAAACACAGATTTGTTTGATTACCACATTGAGATTCAGGATTGTATCAAAGAGGTAGAAATCCTCAAAATGACCTTGCAGCCCATTGTGGAGAATTGCATTAAGTATGGGTTCAGGGACATTTATTCAGACGGTATGATTTGGATACGGGCTTATGAAGAGGAAAATTTCTTATGTTTTTCCGTGGAAAATAATGGAACTCCTATTCGGGAAGATGTGCTGAACCACTTAAATAATATGGGCAAGATGCCGCTGGAGGAAATTACCGCTTTTGTGAAGAAAAAAGAGGGTGGATTTGGAATTTCCAATGTGGTGAAGCGGCTGCGTACCTATTATGGGGAAAAAGCTGCCATATACTATATACGAAAAGAAGAGGGAACGGAATGTGTAATCAAAATAAAAAGAGATGGATTTTCTCAGTCCTGCTCATAGCCTTTTTATGTGCAGGATGTAGCAGGAGGGTGGAGCCTGAAGAAAAAAAGCAACAAGAACCAGTGAAGATTCCGGTTGTGTTCCGGGTGGATCCTGCTACCAATATAAGCACCAACCTGGAATTTGTGGAAGAATTTAATGCCATGTATGAGGGAGAGTATGTTGTAGAAGTGGAGTGGCTTACCGAAAGTACGGCGGGATACAGAGAAAGGCTGAAACAGTGGAATGTACTGGATGAAATGCCGGCAATTATTACGGATGCAGGATTTGACTATGATTTTTACCGCTTATTGGTAAAAGAGCAGCGTCTGGTAGACTTGCGGCCTTATATGGAACACTCCTCAGACTGGAAGGCCACCTTCCGGCGGGAGATTTTGGAAGAATGTCAGGAGGAGGACGGGGCTATTTATCTTTCGCCCCTTGGAAGTTCGATTCAGTCTTATGCGGGAATTATTTATAATAAAGAACTTCTTGCACAGGCAGGATATGAAGAATTTCCGGAAACCTGGGAAGAATTTTTTACTTGTCTTGCAAAACTGGAGGAACAGGGAATTACACCGTTATCTCTTCACGGTTCTGGAACCTATTGGGTGCCCATGCTTTTTGCTACCAGTTATATTTATGGAACGGAAGAGGGAGCCAAGTTTTTAAAAGAAGATTTTCAAAAAAGTTATGAAAATCAAAGTATGTCTGAGCTTTTAGAAATGCTTACTTTCATATTTGAATATACCTTTGAGGATGCTGTGGAAGTAGAGTTTGACAAGGCAGCAGAACGTTTTCAGAATGGAGAGGCGGCAATTTTTGCAAATGGCTACTGGATGGTTGAAGAGATGCCGGAGGAAATAAAGGAGCATATGGGATTTGCTCCCTTTCCTGGAAATATTCTTATGAATTCCCCAAGAATGAGTGCCTGGGCTGTTACTGCAGGGTACGATGAAAATGTAACCAGGGGAGCTGTGAAACTTCTGGAATACCGTTCTGAGAGGGAAGGGAAAAATACACAAAGGCTGTATGCAAAAAAAGATTTAAATAGTCTTCAGATAGACTATGTGGAGGCAGTAGAACAATCCGAACATGTGATGCCAAATTATCAGATGAAGTGGGAACAGGAAATACAGACAGATTTTTTTAATGAACATCTTCCAATTTATCTGAATGGGGAAATGAGTGTTGATGCCTTTTTAACAGAGATGGATAAGTGCCTGGAAGCAATCAGGCAGGAAAAATAGAAGAGTTTAATAATTGATAGAATATGTTTAGATATTTGTATGTGGGCATTTTATTCTTGTGCTACAATACGAAACCGAGAATAGAAATGTAGAATGTGATGGAAACAGATATGAAATGGATTTATGGAAAACAAGATTTTAAAACCCTGGAAAGGGGAGAGGAAAACTGCTATTTGCTGACAAATGGCCTGGGAGGGTTTTCTTCTATGAATATGCTGGGAGGGGTTTCCAGAAATGACCATGCTTTTTTCATGGCATGTATCAATCCGCCTAATCACCGGTACAATCTGATTCACAGACTCAGAGAGGAACTGGAATTAGAGGGAGAAAAGCTTCACATATCTTCCCAGGAGTTTCAGGGAAAAGAAGCAGAGAAAGGATATGAATATCTGTCTTCTTTTGTCTATGAAGATACTCCGTTGTGGCGGTTTCATGTAAAAGGCGTGGAGATTGTCAAGGAAATGGCTGTGGAGCAGGATGCTAACCGTATTGCCTTGCAGTACAGGATACACAATAGAAGTAAAAGGGACGGGATTTTTTCTGTAACACCTTTTTTTCAGTTTGTACCGAAGACTCAGGATTTGGATCCTTTGCAGGAAATACACTTTTGTCCCAAGGAAAATAAGATAGAAGGTTCGGGAATGAAGCTGTTTTTTAGAACCAATGGGGAGATTTTAAAAATATCTAAGGAGCGAGAAACGTTATTTTATTCTTATGATGTGTGTGACGGAAGAAGAGCCTGTGGACATGCAAAAGCGAACCATAAAATTTCTATTATGATATCTGCTGGAAGCAAGGCTACCCTGGAAATTGTATATGAAATGGAAAAATCTTCTAAGAATGCAAACACAATTATACAGGAGGCAAAGGCATATAGGAAGGTATTGGAAAAGTGTGCAGGATTTGCTTCACCAATTGCACAGCAACTTGCAAAAAGTGCAAATCAGTTTATTGCCAAAAGGGCATCTACCAATGGAAGTACCATTTTGGCAGGATTTCCTTTTTTTGAAGATTGGGGAAGAGATACTATGATTGCATTGCCAGGTATTTGTATTTCTACGAAACAGTATGAGAAAGCCAAAGAAATCCTCCGCACCTTTGCTGCCCATGAAAAAGACGGGCTTATGCCAAACCTGTTTCCGGAAGGGAAACAAGAGCCCATGTACAACACGGTAGATGCAGCTCTGCTGTTTATTAATGGTGTTTATCTTTATTATAATGCTGCGAAAGATGTTGCGTTTGTTCAGGAAGTTTATCCGGTAATGAAGCACATTATAGAAAATTATAGGTCAGGAACTCATTTTGGGATTCATATGGATACAGACGGGCTCATACAGGCAGGGGAAGGACTTGCACAGGTTACCTGGATGGATGTGCGGATCGGAGAAATTCTTCCAACTCCCCGGCATGGAAAGCCGGTGGAAATCAACGCCTATTGGTATAATGCATTGAAAATCATGGAAATTCTGGCGGAGCTTGTGGATGAATCTAAGGAAAGCTATGCAAAACTGGCAGAGATGGTAAAAGGGAATTTTCAGAAACAGTTCTGGATGGAAGAAAAAGGATGTCTGAAGGATTTGGTATCCGGTACAACGTCAGACATACAGATACGCTGCAATCAGATATGGGCAGTATCCATGCCTTTTACCATGCTTGTAGAAGAACAAGAAAAAAAGGT
Source organism: uncultured Bacillota bacterium (assembly GCA_905200905.1). GTDB lineage: Bacteria > Bacillota > Clostridia > Lachnospirales > Lachnospiraceae > Blautia. The sequence goes on along the minus strand of CAJKMA010000023.1, from coordinate 25,402 downwards.
CGTGGAAACTGTATTTGAAAAATTATATACCCCCTATGGCCTTCGGACTTTAGAAGAGGATGACAGAGAGTTTCATGGAATCTATGAAGGCCCTGTGGAAAAACGGGATATGGCATATCATCAGGGAACAGTGTGGACATTTCCTCTGGGGGCATATTATCTGGCTTATCTGAAGGTTCATCATTACAGCCGGGAGGCTGTAGAAATAGTAAAAGAACAGCTGGAAGTTATGGAAAGTGCTATGAGAGAAGGCTGTATTGGACAGCTGCCAGAGATTTACGATGGAAAAAATCCAACTTCATCAAAAGGATGTTTTGCTCAGGCATGGAGTACAGGAGAAATTCTAAGAGTCTATGAGGCACTGGAAAACAAGAAAGTATGAGAAAGGAAAGAGAACAGATGGAAAAGACATTAACAATGAAAGTAGAGGAACTGTTTGGAAAGGAAATTTCCCAGGCATCCAATGAAGAAATCTACGTTGCACTTTTAAACATTGTAAAAGAGAAAATGCAGGAAGAAAAACCAAATGAGGGAAAAAGAAAACTCTATTACATTTCAGCAGAATTCCTCATTGGTAAATTATTATCCAATAACTTAATCAACCTTGGATTGTTTGAAGAGACCAGAGAAGTTCTGAAAAAGAATGGAAAAGATTTAACAGAAATCGAAGAGATAGAGCTGGAACCTTCTCTTGGAAACGGAGGACTGGGACGTCTGGCAGCCTGCTTCTTAGATTCTATTGCTTCTCTTGGATTGAACGGAGACGGAGTAGGATTGAACTATCATGACGGACTGTTTCTTCAGAAATTCTACAACAATAAGCAGCAGGAAGAAAAAAATCCATGGATTACAGAGAAAAGCTGGCTGACCAGAACCAACGTAAGTTTTAAAGTGCCATTTAAAGATTTTACATTGCAATCTACCATGTATGATCTTGATGTTCCAGGCTATCACAGTGGATGCAATAAGCTGCATTTGTTCGATTTAGACAGTGTAGATGAAAGTATTATTGAAGAGGGAATTCGTTTTAATAAAAAAGACATTCACAAAAATCTTACCTTATTCCTCTACCCAGATGACAGTGATGAGGATGGACAGCTTCTTAGAATTTACCAGCAGTATTTTATGGTAAGCAATGCAGCACAGCTGATTATAAAAGAAGCAGAGGAAAGAGGAGTGAATCTGTACCAGCTTCATGAACATGTGTGTATTCAGATTAATGATACTCATCCTACCATGGTCATTCCAGAACTGATTCGTATTCTTACAGAAGAGAAGCATTTTAATATGGATACTGCAGTGGATGTTGTGAGCAAGACATGTGCTTATACGAATCATACAATCTTGGCAGAGGCTCTGGAGAAATGGCCGATTTCCTATCTGGAAAAAGTAGTTCCTCACTTAGTACCTATTATTCAGGACTTGGACAGAAGAGTGAGAAGAGATTTCCATGATGAGAAAGTTTATATCATTGATGAGATGAACCGTGTGCATATGGCACATATTGACATTCATTTTGGATATGCAGTGAATGGAGTGGCTGCTCTTCATACACAGATTTTAGAGGAATCTGAGCTGAAACCATTCTATGACATTTATCCGGAGAAATTTCAGAATAAGACCAATGGTATCACGTTCCGCCGCTGGCTGGTACATTGCAACCATAAACTGTCGGATTATATTACAGAGCTTATTGGGGATGGATATCTGGAAAATGCACAGGAATTGGAAAAACTTCTGGCGTATCAAGAAGATGAAACAGTTCTTGGAAAATTAAAAGAGATTAAGAAAGAGGCAAAAACAGAGCTTAAGAAATATTTGAAAAAGACTCAAGATATAGAAATTGATGAAAATTCTATTTTTGATATTCAGATTAAGCGTCTTCACGAGTATAAGAGGCAGCAGATGAATGCTTTGTATGCTATTTATAAATATAAAGAAATCAAAAAGGGAAATCTTCCAAAACGTCCTATTACTATGATTTTTGGTGCAAAAGCAGCTCCGGCTTATACCATTGCAAAGGATATTATTCACTTGATTCTGTGCCTGCAGCAGTTAATTGAAAATGACCCGGAAGTAAGCCCATACTTTAAGATTGTTATGGTAGAAAACTACAACGTAACAAAAGCAGAAAAGCTTATTCCAGCATGCGACATTTCAGAGCAGATTTCTCTGGCATCCAAGGAAGCGTCTGGAACTGGAAATATGAAGTTTATGCTCAATGGTGCAGTGACACTTGGAACAGAAGATGGAGCTAATGTGGAGATTCATGAACTGGTAGGTGATGACAACATTTATATTTTTGGTGAAAAGTCAGAGAAAGTGATTGAACTGTATGAAACTGGAGCATATTGTGCAGCAGATATTTATGACAAGGATCCCAAGGTGGAGGAACTGGTAGATTTTATTATCAGCAAAGATCTGATTCGTATTGGTGACCCTGAGAATCTGGCACGTCTGTATAAAGAAATCGTGGGAAAAGATTGGTTTATGGCACTTCTTGACGTGAAGGATTACATTAGAACAAAAGAACAGATGTTAGAAGATTATGAAGATGAACAGGCATGGGTAAAGAAGATGTTAGTGAATATTGCAAAAGCAGGTTTCTTCTCTTCTGATAGAACCATTGCAGAATATAACAGAGATATCTGGCATTTATAAAAGATACCGGAGGATAAACAATATGAGAAAAACAGGAATTTTAATGCCGGTATCAGCTCTTCCTTCTTCCACAGGTGTGGGAGAGTTAGGGCCTGCAGCCTGGCACTGGATTCAGGTGATGGAAGAAAACGGAGTAAAAATTTGGCAGATTCTGCCTCTAAATCCTCTTGGATACGGAAATTCGCCCTATCAGCCTTATTCTTCCTGTGCAGGTGATGAGTTATATATCAGTTTAGAACTGTTAAAAGAGGAAGGATTTTTAGAAGAAGAGATTCCGGCTTTTCGCAGCAGGGCAAAAAGTGTGGATTATGAAGCTGTGAGAGGATTTAAGACACCGTATTTGAGAAAGGCTTACCGTGTATTTTCGGAAAAGAATGGACAGGAAAAAGAAAGCTATCAGAAATTCGTTTCCCAGAAATGGGTATCTGAATACAGCGTGTTTCGTGCCTTAAAAGATGCTAATGAAGGAAAATGCTGGAATGAATGGAGTCAAGAGGCAAAATCCTGGCCGGAAAATAGAACATCACTTTCCCAGGAAGTAGAAGCGGAAGCAAGCTATCAGATGTTTCTACAGTATGTGTTCTATACCCAGTGGATGCAGGTAAAAACCCTGGCAAATGAAAAAGGAATTGAGATTATGGGGGATGTACCTTTCTATGTAGGGGTGGATTCTGTAGATGTATGGGCAGGAAAAGATAACTTCCTGCTGGACACAGAGGGACACCCGATTTTCATTGCAGGGGTTCCGCCAGATTATTTCAGCGAAACAGGTCAGCGCTGGGGAAATCCTATTTATGACTGGGAATACATGAAAGCTCATGGATATCAGTTCTGGGTAGATAGGATTGGTTATAGCAGCAAATTGTTTGATTTGGTTCGGATTGACCATTTCCGGGCATTCGATACCTACTGGAAGATTCCAGCAAGTTGTCCCACTGCTATAGAGGGTGAATGGATAGAAGCACCAGGTTATGAGGTATTGGACACTTTGCAGGAAAAAATACCAGGTGTTCATCTGGTAGCAGAAGATTTGGGAGATTTGCGCCCAGAAGTTCTCACATTAAAGGAGCATTATCACCTGAAAGGAATGAAAATTCTGGTCTTTTCCATTGAAACCAATGGGAAATATGCTTACGATAATGCTTTAAATGGAGAAAATACCATTCTTTATACAGGAACCCATGATAATGATACATTAATGGAATGGTATGGAAAACAATCTAAAGCAGCCCAGAGGAAAATCCGCAGATTTTTGAAAAAACAAGGCTTTTGCCAGGGCAGTGTAAAAGACAAGCTTCTTGCCTACGTCTTAAAAAGTAATGCAGAATATGCAGTGGTTCCTGCACAGGATATCCTGGGATTAGGAGAAGAGGGGCATATGAATACACCGGGAACTGTGGGAAGCCCTAACTGGGAATGGCGTATGACAGAATTTCAGAAGATAGAGAAAGAATTAAAAAAATACAAAAATATGATATCCAACAGATAAATACTTTTGTTTAATAAGAGATTATTGCATGAAACAGTAGCCAGGAATTTTTTTCTGATATACATTTTATGGAATAATCTTTTATTTTTCTTTGGGCATTTGCACGAAATTAAAAAATAGTGTAATAATGTAGGGAAACCAAGAAAAAATAGTGCTATAATATTCTGGGATAACAGTGGATTTCGTTCATTTATAGGAGAGATACAGCATTATGGCAGAAGATTATAGAGATAAGGAACAGGAACAAAAGCGGACAGACATGGAGCTTGTCCTGCTGGATGTGTCGCATAAAAAAAAGAGGCCTCCAAGAGAACAAGAAGAACTATCACAAGAGGAAGAGGCTAGAAAAAGAGCCAGAATCCGTGCGCGTCAGAGAAGAAATAAAAGAAGGATACAGCAAAGAAACCGAAGGATTGCCCTGGTGGTTGTAGGAACTTTATGTGTGATTGGTGCTATAGGGGTAGGAGTTGGAAAAATAAAGCAGAACAGAGCAGCAGAGCAAAAGGCAAAGCAGGCTTATGCGGAACAAGAAGCCAAGAAAAAAGAGAAAGAAAAGGATACACCAGCGGAAGAAAGGATACAAACAGCGAAGGACAGTGAAAAAAATCAGTGGTATTTAAAGCTGGTGAATGGGAAAAACCCTTTGGATGAAGATAATCTGCCGGAGATTACGACTGCACCTGTTCAGGGCGGTGTTTATATGGTAGATGAGAGAATTATTGATGATTTAGAAGAAATGCTTTCTGATGCCTACAGTGATGGAAGGACTCCGATGGTATGTTCTGCTTATCGTGACTGGGATACCCAGACTGTGCTGTTTCAGAATAAGATTGCTAGAGTAAAGCAGGAAAAAGGGCTTACAGGGGAAGCGGCAGAAACTGAGGCCGCCACAGTGGTGGCAAGGCCTGGAACCAGTGAGCATCAACTTGGACTTGCTGTGGATATTACGGCATCTACTTATACCAAGTTGGATGAGGGACAGATGAAAACAGAGGATCAGCAGTGGCTTATGGAAAATTGCTGGAAATATGGTTTTATTCTCCGCTACCCAGTTGGAAGCACAGAAATTACAGGGGTTATTTTTGAACCCTGGCATTACCGGTATGTGGGAAAAGAAGCGGCAAAAGAAATTACGGAGCAGGGAATTACCCTGGAAGAGTATCTGGGGGCAGAGGCGGTTGGTGACCCCAGAGAAGAATAAGTGAAAGCGAGTTTTACAGAAAAATTAGGAGGGATGTTTATGTTAAAGACCTTAGCTGCTCAGGTTAAGGAATTTAAAAAAGATTCTATTTTAACACCAGTATTTATGATTTTAGAAGTCTTGTTTGAGACAATGATTCCTCTGCTTATGGCATCTATTATTGATAAAGGTGTGGAAACAGGGGATATTAACCATATTTATAAGGTGGGAGCCATGATGGGCTTGCTGGCTCTTTGTGGTCTGTGGGCTGGTGTCATGGGAGGAAAATACGGTTCCAGGGCATCCACAGGATTTGCCAGAAATTTGAGAAAAGCTATGTATGACAATATTCAGGACTTTTCTTTTTCTAATATTGATAAATACAGTACAGCAGGGCTTATTACCAGGTTGACAACAGATGTGACGAATTTGCAGAATGCTTATCAGATGCTTCTGCGTATGTTTACCAGAGCGCCTGCCAGCCTTCTTTGTGCCATGGTTATGGCATTTACGATTCATGCAGAGCTCGCCAGTATTTATTTAATTGCTGTAATTGCTCTGGGCGGTTGTCTCATACTGATTATGAGTCGTGCTGTGAAATATTTCCAGCAAGTATTTCAAAAGTATGATGATTTGAATGCCAGTGTACAGGAAAATATTACAGGTATTCGGGTGGTAAAAGCCTATGTAAGAGAGGACTACGAAAATCAGAAGTTCTTCAAATCAGCAGAAAATGTATATAAAATGTTTGTAAAAGCAGAAAATATTATTGTAGCCAATATGCCCCTTATGATGCTTACGGTTTATGCTTGTATTTTGGGATTGAGCTGGCTGGGTGCCAAAATGATTGTGGTGGATGAGTTGACTACAGGAGAACTTATGAGCTTGCTTACATATTGTATGAACATTATGATGAGTCTTATGATGCTATCTATGATTTTTGTTATGGTAACCATGAGTTTTGCCTCTGCTCAGCGTGTTACAGAGGTGCTGAACGAGACTAGTGATTTACAGAATCCAGAGAATCCTGTTATGGAGGTAAAGGATGGAAGCATTGTATTTAACCATGTAGATTTTGCATACAAAAAGTCCAGTGGAGAGCCTGTGTTAAAGGATATTCATGTGGAAATTCACTCTGGTGAGACGATTGGTATCATCGGGGGAACAGGCAGTGCCAAATCCAGTTTGGTAAGTCTTATCAGCCGTCTTTATGACGTGACCTCTGGTCAGGTGAAGGTAGGCGGTGTTGATGTACGGGATTATGATATGGAGGTGCTTCGGAATCAGGTATCTGTGGTGCTTCAGAAAAATGTGCTTTTCAGTGGGACGATTTTGGATAACCTGCGTTGGGGAGATAAAAATGCCACAGAGGAAGAGTGTATCCGTGCCTGTCATCTGGCCTGTGCCGACGAATTTATTGAGAGAATGCCAGAAAAGTATGAGACTTATATTGAACAGGGTGGAAGTAATGTGTCTGGAGGACAGAAGCAGAGGCTTTGTATTGCCAGAGCTCTTTTGAAGAAACCTAAGATTTTGATTTTAGATGATTCCACCAGTGCAGTAGATACTGCTACAGATGCGAAAATACGAAAGGCATTTGCAGAGGAAATTCCCAATACCACCAAGCTGATTATTGCCCAGAGAATTTCCAGCGTAAAGGATGCAGACAGGATTTTGGTTATGGACAATGGACGCATTCATGGTTTTGGAACGCATGAGGAGCTGTTGGAACACAATGCTATTTATCGAGAAGTTTACGAATCCCAGAATCAGGGCGGCGGAGACTTTGACCAGACTGCAAACATGGGAGGTGAGGACTAATGGCAGGAATGAAAAAAAGAAAACAGCATATGCCAGAACATAAAGTGGAAAACCCAGGGAAACTTCTTGGAAGAGTTATGGCCTATGTGGGAAAGAAATATAAGTTTCACCTGATCGTAGTAGTGATTGGAATTTTTGCCAGCGTTCTTGCCAATGTTCAGGGAACCATGTTTATGAAAACTATGATTGATGACTACATTGTTCCCCTTGCTCAGGCAGACACTCCAGATTTTGGGCCTTTTGGCATGGCAATTTTAAGAGTAGCAGCTTTTTATATGATTGGTGTGTTTTTTGCCTATCTTTATAATCGGCTTATGATTTATGTTACTCAGGGAACTCTAAGGGATTTGCGAAACGATATGTTTGCAAAAATGGAAAGTCTGCCTATTAAATATTTTGATACTCATCCACATGGGGATATTATGTCTGTATATACCAATGATATTGATACCCTGCGTCAGATGGTGAGTCAGAGTATACCACAGATGCTTTCCAGTCTCATTACCATTGTCAGTGTATTTATTAGTATGTTGATTCTCAATGTGCCCCTTACCTTGGTTACTGTGGCGATGCTGGTCATTATGGTGACAGCTACCAAAAAGATTGCTTCTCTTTCTGGAAAATTTTTCATGGACCAGCAGATTAATATTGGTAAAGTCAATGGTTATATTGAGGAAATGATGGAAGGACAGAAAGTGGTAAAAGTATTCTGTCATGAGGAAGAGGCAAAAGAGAAGTTTGATGAAATTAATAATGAGTTATTTGAGAGTGCGAATAATGCCAATAAATTTGCAAATTATCTAGGGCCGGTAAACGCTCAGCTGGGAAATATGAATTATGTGGTCTGCGCCATTGTAGGTGGAATCCTGGCAATTAACCATGTGTGGGGATTTACTTTGGGCGGACTGGCAAGTTTTCTTACTTTTAACAAGAGCATTACCATGCCTATTAATCAGATTAGCCAGCAGTTAAACAGTATTGTTATGGCTTTGGCAGGTGCTAAGAGAATCTTTGATTTAATGGATGAGCCTTCTGAGGCAGACCAGGGATATGTGGAGTTAGTCAATGCAAAAGAGGAAAACGGACAGCTTACAGAGAGTAAGGAACGTACAGGGCGCTGGGCATGGAAACATTATCACAAGGCAGATAACAGTACTACCTATGTGGAGCTAAAAGGGGATATGGTTCTGGACGGTGTGGATTTTGGTTATAATGATGACAAAATTGTACTTCATGATATTAAAATGTACGCTACACCAGGACAAAAAATTGCTTTTGTTGGTTCTACAGGGGCAGGGAAAACTACCATTACCAATCTGCTGAACCGTTTCTATGACATTCAAGATGGGAAAATCCGGTATGATGGCATCAATGTGAATAAGATTAAAAAAGGTGATCTGAGAAAATCTATGGGAATTGTTCTTCAGGAAACCAACTTGTTTACAGCAACCGTTATGGATAATATCCGTTATGGAAAGCAGGATGCCACGGATGAGGAAGTGATAGCAGCAGCAAAACTGGCCAATGCAGACGGATTTATCCGAAGACTCCCAGATGGTTATAACACTATGTTAAAAGGAAACGGCTCTAATTTAAGTCAGGGTCAGAGACAGCTTCTGGCAATTGCCAGGGCAGCAGTGGCAGACCCACCGGTATTGATTCTGGATGAAGCCACCAGTTCCATTGATACCAGAACTGAAAAATTGGTTCAGGAAGGTATGGATAGGCTTATGGAAGGAAGAACCACCTTTGTCATTGCCCATAGACTTTCCACAGTACGAAATAGTGATTGTATTATGGTACTGGAGCAGGGACGGATTATTGAGAGAGGTTCTCATGAAGAATTAATGGCAGAAAAAGGAAAATATTACCAGCTTTATACTGGAAATCAGGTAGCTGGGTAAAGATATCAAAAGAGCTTTGCGGTGAAATGCTGCAAAGCTCTTTTGATGTCTGGAAGTTTATTTGTTTTTAAAATTCAGCATACAGTTTACAGAGTTCTATAATTACTTGTACGCATTTTTCCATGGACTGGATGCATACAAATTCAAAATGTCCATGACAGTTGTGGTCTCCGGTTCCAAGATTTGGACAGGGAAGACCCATGTAAGAGAGTCTAGCTCCATCTGTGCCACCACGGATGGGAACTATTTTAGGTTGAATGTCCAGTTTTTCATAAACAGACAGAACACTATCAATCAGGTGCATATGGGGTTCGATTTTTTCTTTCATGTTAAAGTAGGAATCCTCAATTTGTAAATCTAAGGTACTTTCCCCATATTTTTTATTCATATAGGCAGCTGCCTGCTGCATAACTTCTTTTTTCTTCTGGAACAGAGTTTTATCATGGTCACGGATAATATATTCCATGGTGGCGTGTTCTACGGAACCGCTCATGGCGTCCAGGTGAATGAAACCTTCTCTGCCTTCTGTGTGTTCCGGTTTTTGAGCTGCCGGCATAAGATTTTCAAATTCCATTGCAATGCTGAGGGCATTTCTCATTTTGTTTTTGGCAGAGCCTGGGTGAATACTCAGGCCTGTAATCTCTACCATGGCTGAAGCAGCATTAAAGTTTTCATATTCCAATTCTCCGCACTCTCCACCATCCATGGTGTAGGCAAAATCAGCCCCAAAACATTTTACATCAAAACGATCTGCGCCCTGACCGATTTCTTCATCTGGTGTAAATCCAATTCGGATGGTACCGTGAGGGATTTCAGGATGGGTGAGGAAATATTCTGCTGCTGTGAGAATTTCTGCAAGACCGGCTTTGTCATCACCGCCTAATAAGGTGGTTCCGTCTGTGACAATTAAATCCTGCCCCTGGTATTTTTGCAGGTTTTCAAATTCTGAAGGGCTCATAAGAATGTTCTTTTCCTGATTTAGGACAATCTCTTTTCCATCATAGTTTTCAATGATGCGAGGGCAGATGTTTGCGCCAGAAGAGGCTGGTGCTGTGTCCATATGAGCAATAAATCCCAGTACAGGTCCCTGGTAGTTTTCTATAGTAGCAGGAATTGTGCCGAAAACATAGCCGTTTTCATCACAACTTACATCCTTAAGCCCCATTTCTTTCATTTCTCTTACCAGAGAATCAGCAAAATTCAACTGACTTTTGGTACTTGGAAAGGTAGTAGAAGAAGGGTCTGAGGTTGTATCAACAGAAATGTATCTTAAAAAACGTTCTTGTACTTTCATGAGTTTTTACTCCTTTTGATATAGTTTTTTGTCATAATTCTAAAATTATGCTACCACAGCAGAAATATTTTGTCCATATTTACAGCCAGAAAAAGTTGACTTCATTTTTCAGGATGCCTATAATGAATGGGTGATATGAGATTCAGATGAAAAGAGGGCTATGTATGAAATATTTGCGACAATTTGCCATTATTTTATTTATTTCTTTGTTGGGAGAACTATTGCGTATTCTGATTCCACTGCCTATTCCTGCCAGTGTGTATGGGTTGGTTCTTATGCTTGTGGCGCTTACTACTGGTATACTAAAGGTGCATCAAGTAAAGGAAGCAGCAGATTTTTTAATAGAAATTATGCCGGTTATGTTTATTCCGGCAGGTGTGGGATTGTTGGAATCCTGGCCCGCCTTGCAGCCTGTATGGGTTCCGATTGTACTGATTACACTCCTTACTACGGTAATTGTTATGGCAGTAACTGGACAAGTGGCACAGAAAATTATTAGAAAGGAACAGAAAAAAAATGGAAAAGTTTCTCATTGACTCGGTCTTTTTTGGGGCAGTTATCAGTCTGCTGGCTTATGAAGTGGGACTGCTTCTGAAAAAGAAATTTAAGCTGGCGATTCTGAATCCCCTGCTTCTGGCAGTGCTTTGTGTGATGGCAGTGCTTGTGCTTCTGGATATTGATTATGAGCAATATAATGAAGGGGCAAAGTATATCAGCTATCTTATGACTCCGGCAACAGTATGTTTGGCAGTACCGCTGTATGAACAGATATCTTTATTAAAGAAAAATTTCAAGGCGGTGGCAGCAGGAATTATTTGTGGAGTTCTGGCAAGCCTTGTGAGTGTGTTGGGATTATCTATGCTCTTTGGATTGAATCATGAACAATATGTGACTTTGTTGCCAAAATCCATTACCACAGCCATAGGAATGGGAGTTTCCGAAGAGTTGGGCGGGATTGTGACTATTACCGTAGCCTCTATTATTATTACGGGAATTATGGGGAATGTTATGGCAGAATTTGTATGTAAGATATTTAAGATAGAACATCCCATTGCAAAAGGTCTGGCGCTTGGAACTTCCTCTCATGCCATTGGTACTGCAAAGGCCATGGAAATGGGGCAGGTAGAAGGAGCCATGAGCAGTCTGGCTATTGCAGTGGCTGGTCTTTTGACGGTAATTGGGGCATCTGTGTTTGCGGGAATGCTGTAAGTGCAAGAAAAAATAAATCTCCACCTTGACTTCTAAAAATACCCTACCTATTACCTTTACAGAATGCAGAAGATATTATCCCAATACGGAGCGTGAAGACCAGACACTGGCCTATGGCATTACAGGCGGAATTTCGCTTTATATGGAAAAAATCAGCGCGGACAAAACCATGGAATTTAATGAAAAATAGATTCCATGAATCTGTTTTTTATGCTATGATGAAAATCAAAAAGGCCTTAATTTGGGGAGGATGATAATGGAAAGATTATTTATAACCGAATTGCAAATTATGAATGTCAGACATTTAAAAGATATTTATATTCCATTGTCAAAAGATAAAATGAAACACTTAATCTTAACCGGAAAAAATGGAAGTGGTAAGACAAGTGTTTTAGAATATTTAAATCAGTACTTTATGATGAATAGAGAATATTACCAAGCGTCTGGAGTTGCACCCTTTAGTGATGACGTTGCAGCTTTTGTGGAGCAGATGGAGATAAAGCCGCAGGAAAGCGAACAGACAGATTCAGGGGTGGCGAAACGGCTGCTGGCATATGCAAAGGCATTTAAGACACTGCCATACTTAGAAGAATACGAAAATTGCATAAAAGCAGAATTTAACGTTCCAGAAGGACAGTGGATAAAAACCTTTAAGAATAGCGGATTTCTTTTGGCGTATTACGGAGCAGAGCGGAAATTTCAGCCGGAAAAACCAAAGCACGTGGAGAAAGTAGAATTGAAGAGTGGTTATGGAACCACAGAGGGACCAAGAAATGAGTTTATTAAATATTTGCTGGATTTAAAGATGACGGAGGCACTGGCCATTGCCAATGGAAAGCAGGAAAAAGCAGAAGAAATTAAAATTTGGTTTTTGCAGTTTGAGAAACTTTTACAGCAAATATTTAGTGACACAGAGCTTCATCTGGTTTTTGATGAAGGAGAATTTACATTTTACATTGAGGAAAAAGGGCATAACCCATTTGGATTTGATACTTTGTCAAGTGGATATGCAGCGGTTCTGGATATTATCGTAGATTTAATTATGAGAATGGAGAAAAATGCAAACAAAAGTTTTCATTTTTTGCAGCCTGGAATTGTGTTGATTGATGAAATTGAGACTCATTTACATTTGGAGATGCAGAGAAATATTCTGGGACTTTTAACAACCATATTTCCTAATATTCAATTTATTGTGACCACTCATTCACCTTTTATTTTAAATAGCTTGAAAGATACGGTAATCTATGATTTGGAAAATCATGTGTTAGTGGATCATGGTTTAGTTGATGTTCCCTACAATGGTATTGTAGAAGGGTATTTTAATGTAGATGGAATGTCACAGCTTTTATCAGAGAAATTTCAGAAGTATAAGGAAATTGTGAGCAAAGAGAAATTGACAGATGAAGACCTTGTGGAGGTTGCAAAACTGGAAATGTTTCTGGATGAAATTCCTGATTATCTGGCATTGGATATTGCAACGGAATATCAACGATTAAAGTTGGAGTTTGCAAACAGGGAGGATATTTGATGGTAAAAGTAGAAAGAACTTTGCCAGCACCGGCTTCTCTTTTGACAGAATCCAGAAAAGAAAACGGAATCTATGCGCTTACAGATGTGGTTCAGCAGCTAAGGCAGGATTTTCATGATAAATGTTATGTGTGTGAAATGAAAAATCTGCAAGACCCACAGATAGAGCATTTGTTACCTCATAAAAATGGAAAGTATAAAGATCGGGAATTTGATTGGAAAAACTTATTCTGGTCATGTGGACATTGTAATAACGTGAAGAATCAAAAGAAATATGAAGGTCAGATTTTAGATTGTTGTGAGGTGGATCCGGAAAAAGTTTTGTCTTTTAATATAGAGATGAATGATGTCAAGGTATTGGTCAAAGACTCAAATGATGAAAAGGCAATAAAAACCGCAAGACTGGTAGAAGAGGTATTTAATTTGAAAAATACAGGTATGCGTGTTTACAAAAGTGAGTTGAGGTTTACTTTGCTGCAGACAGAGATGAATGTCTTGTATATAAATCTTAATAAATTTAAAGAAAATAAGAACTCAGCATTTACTCTAAGAACTCTTCGGGGATTGTTAAGCAGGGAGAGTGCATTTGCTGGTTTTAAAAGATGTTATGTAAGAAAACATGCAAAAGACTATCCGGAGCTTCTGGAATTTTTAAAATAAAGGTCAATGAAATTGTATCGTAAAAAAGTTTTTAATAAATAACTTTTTTACGATACAAACTCATGAAATTATCCTATCACCTGAAACATCCAGTTCACAACTCCGCAAAATAGAAGCCCCATACCGGTAGGTAATAGAAATCCAAGCGCCGTCCATTTCAGGCTGTGGGTTTCTTTTTTTATGGTGAGAAGTGTAGTAGCACAGGGCCAGTGCATGAGACAGAAAACCAAAACACATACAGCAGTTTGAAGAGTCCATCCCTGTTCCATGAAAATCCTGTGCATAGAGGCGAGATTGATGGGACTTCCAAGAGAGGAGCCGGCTGTGTATGACATAATCATAATAGGCACTACAATTTCATTTGCAGGCATTCCAAGAAGAAAAGCCAGTAAAATAGTACCATCCAGTCCAAGAAATTGTGCAAAAGGGTCCAAAAAACCAGAGGCGGATTCCAGCAGGGAAACACCATTTTGGGAAACATTTGCCAGAATCCAAATAAGAAGCCCAGCCGGAGCGGCAGCTATAATAGCTCTTTTTAAGACCTGCAGAGTCTTGGTGAAAAAAGAATGTACAAGTACAGAAAGAATTTGTGGCTTACGATAAGGAGGAAGTTCTAAGGTAAAAGAGGAGGGGATTCCTTTGGGCAGAGTTTTCGATAAGAGCCAGGAACACAGGAAAGTCATAACAGTGCCAAAAAGAATTACGCCAGTAAGCAAAAGAGACAGAAACAAAGTAGATAGTCCATTTTCCAAAGAAACCTTCTGTCCTATAAAAAACAAACTTAAAATAGCAATAATAGTAGGAAAACGTCCATTACAGGGGACGAAATTATTCGTAAGAATGGCAATCAGGCGTTCTCTTGGGGAGTCAATGATACGACATCCCATAACACCAGCAGCATTACATCCAAATCCCATCATCATGGTCAGCGCTTGTTTTCCACAGGAATGACATTTGGCAAAACAGCAGTCTAGGTTAAAAGCCACCCGTGGAAGATAACCAAAATCCTCTAAGAGACTAAACAATGGGAAAAAAATTGCCATAGGAGGTAGCATAACACCTACCACCCATGCAGTAACTCGATAAATGCCATATACAATAAGTTGACATAAGTTTTTTGGTAAGATGATAGAAAGACTGTGAAACAATATTGGCTCCAGAGAAAAAAGTGTGGAGGAAAGTTTATCAGAAAGAAAATTTGCACCTGCAAGTGTAAGCCAGAAGATAAGAAGCAGGAATAGTAACATACAGGGGATTCCAGTGAAAGTTCCAGTAAACAGGTTATCAGCAGTAAAAGAGCGTTTTCCTATGTGTGAAGATTTGGGTTGTCTTTGGGTGACAGCCTTTTGGTATAGAGAAGATGCAGAAGCAGCGTAAGTATTCTGGCACATAGATTCTATAACAGGCTGTTTTGGACATGTACAAGTGTTTTTTTGGACAGCCTGTGCCATAGCTAGTTTTAGCCGGATAATATCAGATTTTTTTCGGGCTGTTATGGCAACTACTGGAATGGACAACTCTTCTTCTAACTTCTCACAGGAAATATGGATGCTCCGTTTCTTCGCTTGATCCATAAGATTAATACAAAGAAGTACCTGAGTAGTAAATTGTAGAATTTGCAGCACTAACGTAAGGTTTCGTTCCAGACTGACAGGGTCGCAGATTATGACCACAAGTTGAGGCTTTTCCTGGATTAGAAAATCTCTGGCAATTTCTTCTTCAAGAGAGGTACTGCAAAGAGAATAGCAGCCAGGTAAATCTACAATAGAATAGGGTGTGTCTTGTATTTTACAGATGCCCTTGGCAAGCTCTACCGTTTTTCCGGACCAATTGCCTGTATGCTGATGAAGCCCTGTAAGTGCATTAAAAATGGTACTTTTTCCTACATTGGGATTACCTGCCAGGGCTATTATGGGAACAGAAGAAACATTATTTGTTTTTTTCATAAGACATCCCTCTGGAAAGTTTCATTTTTTTCATTGCAATTTACCTGAATCATCTGGGCATCCTGGTTTCTGAGAGCAATGACAGAGCCACGGATAAGATAAGCCCTAGGATTATGAAACATCCCTGTATTAATGCAGGATACCGGTGTGTTTTGGCAAAAACCCAGATCCAGAAGGCGGCAGATAAGAGCCTTTTTTTCTTCCATTTTTTCTGAGGAACAGGAAATTCCCTGGATGAGTCCGGTTTTACCCTTGGGAAGCTGACAAAGGGGTATGGTATGCATAGATGTTTTCCTCCTAATAGCAGAGTACTATATCTTATCCTATGCAATAGAAATAAAATTGCCTCCAACATATGCTGTTAGAGGCAGTTTTTTATAATTCTATGACGAATACCTGATAGCCTTTTAAGGTTACTTGTGTTCCTTCTATCTCAACATTTGGATAGTTGTTCAGCAGGATGTTTTTGCATTTGGAAGGAAGCGTCACTTCCTGAGTTTCTTTTTGGAAGTTTCCAAGAACCAAAAGATCTTTTTCTCCTTTTCGGTGATAAGCCATAAGATTGTGGCGGTTTTCTTCAAAAGGAATTACATCACCGTATACAAAGGTTTCTTTGTAATCTGGATTTTTACGAAGCGCAATCAGTTCTTTATAGAACGCAAGAACGGAATTGCCATCCTGTTCCTGGGATGCTACATTGATTTTGGTATAATTGGGATTTACTATAAGCCATGGGGTACCTTGGGTAAATCCGGCATTTTTTTCTGCACTCCATTGTACAGGTGTTCTTGCATTATCACGGTTGCGAAGAGAAATAATCTTCAGAGCTTCTTCAGAGGTAAATCCTGCATCCAGAGCTACTTGATACTGATCAAGGGCGCTGATGTCATCTACCTGTTCAATAGGAATCATCGGCAGATTTTCCATACCGATTTCCTGTCCCTGATAGATAAAAGGAAGACCTCTCATAAGGAAATACAGAGCTGCCAGCATTTTTTTACTCTCCAGGCATACTTCTCCTTCGGGAATATAATAGCTTACGCCTCTGGGCTGGTCATGGTTTTCAATAATATTGGAATAGAAACCATGGTCGCCAATTTTTTTCTGAGCATCAAAATGGCATTTTTTGTAAGCATCAGGTGTTATTCTTTTGCAGTCATACCATCCTTTATCGCTGCCTCCCCATACATTGGTGGAAAAGTTAAAGATAGAGGAGAAATAACCTCCATCACCAATAAAATCCGGAAGCTCTTCTGGTTTTTCATTAAATACTTCACCAACAGAGAAAGCATCATACTGGGAGAAAGTACGTCTTTGCAATTCGTCTAAAAACTCTCCAACACCTTCAGCATCTTCCAGCATTAAAGCAATGTCGCACAGCCCGTCTTCTCTGTCTGTGGGATAGTTTTTATAAGGGAGTTTTTTCTTAATGTTAATAATTGCATCAATGCGGAAGCCAGCTAAACCTTTGTCCAACCACCAGTTTACATTTTTGTACACTTCTTCTCTGACTGCGGGATTTTCCCAGTTTAAATCCGGCTGTTTCTTATGGAAAACATGCATATACTGTTTGTCTGGATGTCCTGGCAATGGTTCCCAGACAGAGCCGCCAAAATAACTTCTCCAGTTACAAGGAAGCTCCTGACCTTCTTTGCGATTTTCAATGTAGAAGAAATTTCCGTATTCCCCATCTGGATCAGAGCAGGCTTTTTCAAACCATTCATGCTCGTCAGAACAGTGGTTTACTACTAAGTCCATTAAAATATACATGTTACGCTTCTTAGCTTCTCGGATTAATTCCTCCATATCCTCCAGAGTACCGAAAGACGGGTCGATATTATAGTAATCAGAGATATCATATCCCTGATCGGCAAAGGGAGAAGGATAAATGGGAGAAATCCACACAATATCTACACCCAGGTCTCTTAAATAATCTAATTTTTGAATAATACCCTGTAAATCACCGATTCCATCACCATTAGAATCGTAGAAGCTCTTTGGGTAAATTTGATATGCTATTTTGTCATGCCACCATTTTCTTTCCATGGTAATACCTCCGTAAGTTTGTTCCTTTGTTTTCTTGAACTTTCTTTATTATAAGGGACAAATCTAGCTTGGTCTTACGATTATTTGATGAAAAATTGCAATATTATGACTTTTTCGGGAAAAAGTGTTTCCGATATTGCAGAGGTGTGAAGCCAGTATCTTTTTTAAATTCTCTAAGAAAGTTTCCAAGATTATGAAAACCACAGTCTAGACAAATATCCATAATAGGCAAATCGGTGGTCTGTAGGAGGATAATAGCCTGTTTAATGCGGTATTCATTAATATAAGAAACTGGAGATTTTCCCAAAGCCTTTTTGAAAAAACGGCAGAAATATTGTTCGTTCATATTTGCCTGCTGTGCCAAATCTCGGATATACAGCTTCTCTTGATAATGGGAACGGATGTAAGCAAGGGAACGTTTGATGGTTTCCACTCGGTAATAATCTGTTTTTTCTGGTTCTGCCAGCAGAGAAAAAGAAGAGAGTGTTCCAAGGATTTTTAACAGACTAGCTCTGATAAAGAGCTGGGAAGCCGGGTTTTCTGTGACCATCTGGATATCTTTTGCAAGAAAGAAACCGGTTTGGTGAAACGCATTGATAATTTCCAGATATTCTTGTTTAATCCGTGAAAAGGCAGGGTGAGAAACTGACAGCATATGAGGAAAATGGATTTCTTTATTTACCAGAGGATGCAGCAGTCTGGTCTGCGCTATATCGTAATGTTCAAAGCTGAGAATACAAGGATTGAATACAATGGCGGACTCTACACTTTTAGAAAGTGGTTCAATGGAGTGTAAATCTCCGGAGTTAATGAAGAAGAAACATTCCCGGTTAATAGAATAAGATTCCATATTTACATTTACTTTATAGTCACCCTTCATAAAATAAATAATTTCTACTTCGTCATGCCAATGGTGTTTTGCACCAGACCAGACAGTATCTTCAAAGACTTCATAAAGTCCACAAGGGAAAACAGAAGTTCCGTGATCTCTCTGCTCTTTTAAATGTTCTGAACTTGGATTCATAAGCCCTCTCCTATTCGCTTCTTCGGAACATGGCAAAAAATACAGCAGCAAGCCCTACACAATTTACCCAGATAGCTTCCTTACCCAGACGGAGTGTGAGAAATCCCCCCACAGCAGCTCCCAGAATAAAGAATAAAATAACATTGTAGTATTGAAGGCTGTTTCTTAGCATTTTCCGGTTTTTGGTTTTGGTATATAAATAGAGATTCTCTGTGGCACTTCTAAGGTTGCCCGTACACATAGTTGTTGCAAAGGTGTTTCCATTCATTTTTCGGAAAGCTTCTACCTGGAGAGCGCATACAAAAGAAATCATAATATTCACTGCAGCATTGGAAGCACCAAGAGGAAGGAAGCCAGAAAGAACTAAAATTATAATCTCAATGAAAACAACAGCCTGCCTCCAGTGAAAGGCTTGTTTCCATTTTAAACGGGTTTGAATCATTTCACAGATGAGAATGCCCAGTACAAAGGCCAGAACCGGCATAAAATAGTGAAATGCTTTGGACCACTCTCGGTTTGTAAGATGTACGCCTAGAAGCACCAGATTTCCAGTCTGAGCATTGGCGAATACATGACCTCTGCAGATATAAGTATAAGTGTCCAGAAAACCACCTACCAGAGCTAACAAAAGCCCAAGAAGATGGGTTTCAGATATTTGTTGTTTTTGATTTGTATTACTCATGCTTTTTCTCCTTTGTAGCCTGTATCACAGGATGAAATTCTGTTTAAAAGGATAGCATAGAAAAAAAGCAGGAACAAGGCTTGACAAAGAAGTTTGGCAGGTCTATACTTTTTATATAAAAAAATTGACGCGGGATGGAGCAGTCTGGAAGCTCGTCGGGCTCATAACCCGAAGGCCGCAGGTTCAAATCCTGCTCCCGCTACTTATAAATGAGGAAGAAATCCAAGGGAGATTTAGGAGTTCTTCTTTTTTTATTTATTGGGAAGTACAAAAATCCTTCTGAATTATTCACTTAGGACTAGCCGTTACCCTTGCAAATTGGTATAATAAACTTATCTTTACACATACCCATAGGATAAAATTAGCAGAGGGGAGGAACAGGCCACTATGAAAAAGACGTGTAGCTTATGCGGAGGTAAATTAAAAGACGGCGTTTGTACAGAGTGCGGGATGGATAATCGTAAGTCAGACGAACTTTATAAGGATGTTTTGAATCAAAGTGATTGTATGAATATGAAGTTTAGTCATGTACACGAAAACGGAAAGGCAGAGTCCTATCAAAGTCCCAAAATGAATCAGACTAGGAAAAGGGAAGAGGAAAAACAAAAAGATTCTGTTGCACAGAAAACGAAGAATCAAAAAGCAAAGTACGAGAGTGCTTTTCAGTATAAAAGTACAGATGCCTATACCCAAAGAACTTTTGTCCAAAATCAGAAGCAAGGGAAAAAATCCGCAGGACTAATTCTGACTATTGGCTTTGTTGTTGTAGGTGTAATTATTATAATGATAAATGGGATGCTGGGAGACGGCATTGCATCAGAGTCAGAAGTTATTTGGAATGAAGATTTTCCAGAAGATGAAGACTTTTCCATGGATGAGGACTCTTTCTTGGATGATTATGACCCCTTTGCATTTGTGGAAGAGGAACTGAATCCAGAAGGAGAAGTATGGGAACAGGAACTTGCAGCTGGAATGTATGTAGTAGGAATTGATATTCCGGAGGGAGAATATATACTTACAGGAGAAGAGGGAAGTTCTTATGGTGTGTTTGATAGGGAACATGGTTTGACAGATAGACAGAGCTTTGGGGAAGAGCAACAAATCTTTCAGGCAGAAGGTGTAAAATTGTTCCAGGGAGCTTTGGTGTGTGTAGACGGATTTTATCCGGTGAAGTTTTCTACAGAAAATGCACAAATGCAGGATATGGGAAGCAAAGAAGCAAATCCGCTGACAGAAAGTTATGAATTTTCAGGAACTGCAGTGGCAGGAGAAGATTTTCCAGAAGGAACTTATGATGTCTATGCCGTGGGAGATGATTTTGGAATCTTTCAGTTTAGTCTGGACCTTATCAGGGTGGATTATACTGTTCCATTTTCTTTTTCTACTTTAATGGAAAAAAATCCTACAGGAGAATATCCGGGGTATTGTTCTGTATATAAAAATGTGGTATTGCCAAAAGGAGCAGTTCTGGAATCTGAAACACTTCAGCTTCAGTTGGTGCCAAGTCCAGAAGTCATTACTACAGACTATATCTCTTTTTATGACAATACATATTAATTTAGAGTACAACAGGAGTGAGCATGAGTAGAAATAAGAAAAAAAGGACAGCAGGAGATGTGATTCGCACCTTAATTTTGATTCTGGCATTGGGTGTCTTTCTTTTTTCGGCAACCAAACTAGTTCAGATTTTTCTGGAATATAAACAGGGAACCGATGAATATGACAGAATGAGAGAATTTGTCACAGAGAAGGTTAATACGCAAGAAGAAGAAAAAGAGACTCAAGTGCAGGGTGAGGAGGTACAGGGAGAAAAACCGAAGGCTCCTCAAGTGGATTGGACGGGACTTCAGACCATTAATCAGGATATTATTGCCTGGATTCAAATAGAAGGTACAGAAATTAGCTATCCAGTAGTAAAAGGCACAGATAATTCTTATTATTTGAAGCATACCTTTGAGGGGAAATCTAATAGTGCGGGAGCAATTTTTGTGGATTCTACAAATCGCAGTGATTTTGAAGACTACAATACCATTATTTATGGACATAATATGAAGAATGGTTCCATGTTCGGGACTTTGCGAAAACATTTTAAAGATGAAGCGTCTATTCCAGGGAAATACATATGGATTTGTACGCCACAGAAAAACTACCGTTATGAAATTTTTTCAAGCCATGTGGTAGATGCTGCTGGAGAGGTATATACCCTGTTTTCAGAGGGGGATGATGCCTTCGCAGCTTATCTGGAGCGTATGGCACAGCAGTCTCTGGTTTCGTTTGAGGTTCCGGTTTCCAAGGAAGATAAAATCATTACCCTGTCAACCTGTACCGGCAATGATGCCACCCGATTTGTAGTACAAGCGAGACGAGAAGGTATATATTAGGAGAGATGTTTGCTATGGATAAAGAAAAAGCATTGCAAACCATAATTTCAGAGGCAGAAAATATTGTATTTTTTGGAGGAGCCGGAGTTTCCACAGAAAGTGGGATACCAGATTTTCGGAGTGTGGATGGTCTATATCATCAACAGTGGGACTATCCCCCAGAGACGATTTTAAGCCATAGTTTTTTCATGAGAAAGCCAGAAGAGTTTTATCGTTTTTATAAGGCAAAGATGCTTTGCGATACTGCAATGCCAAATGCAGCTCACAGGAAATTGACGGAAATGGAGAAAGCAGGAAAGCTGAAAGCCATAGTAACCCAGAATATTGATAATCTTCACCAAATGGCAGGAAGCGAAAAGGTATTGGAGCTTCATGGAAGTGTATACAGGAATTACTGTATGAAATGTGGTGCTTTTTATGATTTTGAATATATGAAAAAGAGCCATGGTATTCCAACATGTGAGAAATGTGGAGGAATGATTAAACCAGATGTAGTTTTGTATGAGGAAGGATTGAATCAGGATATTCTACAGAAGTCTGTAAAGGCTATTACAGAGGCAGAAGTTTTGATTATTGGCGGTACTTCCCTGTCAGTTTATCCAGCGGCCTCCTTGATAGACTATTTCCAGGGACGTTACTTAGTGGTTATTAATCGTGACAAAACGCCAAGGGACAGTGTGGCAGATTTGGTTATTAATGCGCCTATTGGTCAGGTTTTTGAACAGATTCATATAAGAGAGGTTTAGAGACATGAATTATGATTATGAAGTAGGAGATATTGTAAAGTTGAAGAAACAGCATCCCTGCGGCAGTTATGAATGGGAAATTTTGAGAGTAGGGGCGGATTTCCGTCTGAAATGCCTGGGATGTGAACACCAGGTTATGCTTGCCAGAAAATTGGTAGAGAAAAATACCAGGGAACTTAGGAAGAAGTCCCCTAATTCGTATGGCGGCGGTACGCTGTAGGGGTCATTTGATAATACTCCTGAAAGCGTTTTCCAAAATAACTCTGATAGTTGAAGCCACAGCAAATGCTGATTTCAGAAATTGGAAGATTGGTGGTTTTTAGAAGGTTGGCAGCTTTCCTTAGGCGGTAAGATATAACATATTCAAAAGGCTTCTGACAGACGTATTTTTGAAAACAACGGAAGCATTCACTTCGGCTAATGCGGGCTGCGCCTGCAATGTCCTCTATGGAGATAGAATCCTGATAATGATTGTGGATATAGGAGAGCATTTTCTGTGTCCGCTCTTTCAGGATAACATCTTTGTCCATAGAGGATATTTTTTGTTCTTGTGTAAGTCCATCTTTTAATAATACCCACATGGTACTTAAATCAGCGAGAACCTGCATTTTACAGCAGGTGTCTGGATGACGGTGAGCGTAGGCGGCAGAAGAAAGCAGACGGATTACTTCTCTTTGCCAGGGGATTTTTTGGGAAAAACAGAAACCGCCAAAGGAAGGATTCACAAGAAGAGGCTGAATTTCCTCACAGTAAATATCGCTTTCTTTTGGAGCTAAAAATTCCGGTGCAAGGATTAAGGTCATATGTCTGGTATTGCGTCCTGGATAAGCAGCTTTTGTAGAATGAAGGATGTTAGAATTGATGAATACAGCATCTCCTGGGTGAAGTTCATAGGAAATACCATCAATTTGTGCCAGGACGGTTCCATTTAGAATAATATTAAACTCTAATTCTCTGTGCCAGTGAAGTGCCATACTTTCCAAAGGATATTTTTTATAAATAGTGTCATAGGTTTGGAAGGGGAATCTGGGATGTCCATGTTTTTTGATTTCTTCAAGAGAATCATAGGTATAAATTTGTTGTTCCACACTACATTCCTCCTTTTGGGATTATAATGATAAAAAAGAAGATTTTTATGTGCGTTTTCGGAGTTTTGATTTGTGGCGTTAGTGTGGGGTTTTTTAAAAGAGCGGCTTTTGGGGTAGACCCTTTTCAGTCTTTTATGGCGGGGTTGGATGCGTTACTCCCAGTAGGATTTGGAACCTTATATGTGATAGCTAATTTATGTCTCCTGACATTTAGCTTGTTTGCGGACAAGCATTACATTGGACTGGCAACTGTGATTAATTTATCTGTTTTGGGATATGTAGCTCAGTATTCCCATGAATTCCTACTGAAATGGTTTCCAAATTTACAGATGGTTGGCAGGACGCTGTTTTTGATACTGGGGATTGTAATGATGTGCCTGGCATCTTCTTTTTATTTTGTGGCAGATTTAGGAGTGTCCACTTATGACGCGGTAGCCTTGATTATAGTAAATACGTGGAAAGTTGGAAAATTTCGTTATGTGAGAATTCTTTGTGATCTGGTATGTGTTCTGGCTGGAATTGGATTGTATGTTGCAGCAGGTGGAAAAATTTCTGGAATATCTGCCATTGTGGGAGCGGGAACCATTGTTACAGCTTTTTTTATGGGACCGCTTATTGAATTTTTTAATATTTATGTGGCAAAACCTTTTTTATACGGAAAAAATAAAAAAGCACTTGAAAAGAAAGCAGATTTATGTTAGAATAAGACCTCGTGATATATTATTATCCTTGTTCCCTGTTAGTCAGGGGGCCAAAAGACCAAAAGGAGGTTACAACAAGCATGAACAAATACGAATTAGCATTAGTCGTAAATGCCAAGATTGAAGACGAAGCTCGTGCAGCAGTAGTGGAAAAAGCAAAAAACTATATTGCTCGTTACAACGGAACAGTAACAGAAGTTGAAGAATGGGGCAAGAAAAGATTAGCTTACGAAATCCAGAAAATGCGCGAAGGTTACTACTACTTCATTCAGTTTGAAGCAGATGCTGCTTGCCCAGCAGAAGTAGAACGTCATGTACGTATTATGGACAATGTTTTAAGATATTTAGTTGTTAAAAAAGAAGCTTAATATCTTCTGGGGATTATAATTTCCAGGACATAAAACGTGATTCATTCTAATTGACGATTTTTAGAATATGAGGTGATTAGATGAATAAAGTGATTTTAATGGGACGTTTGACCAGAGATCCTGAGGTAAGATATTCCGCAGGTGAAAATTCAATGGCAATTGCCAGATATACATTAGCTGTTGACCGCCGTTTCAAAAGAGACGGAGAAGCAACTGCAGACTTTATTAGTTGCGTGGCTTTTGGGAAACAGGCAGAATTTGCAGAGAGATATTTCCGTCAGGGTATCCGTATTGTGGTGACCGGAAGAATTCAGACAGGAAGCTACACAAATAGAGATGGCAACAAGGTTTATACAACAGATGTAGTTGTGGAAGAGCAGGAGTTCGCAGAGAGCAAAGCTGTCAGTGACAGCCATACAGCCCATAATTCTTCTATGGGAGCTGGTTTTGGAGCACCATCCCAGGCTGCACCTGCACCGAATGCCGCATCAGCAGACGGATTTATGAATATTCCAGATGGAATTGACGAAGAGTTACCGTTTAGTTGAGAATCAGCTTAGAACGGTTGTACTATTGATAGGAGGTAAACAATCATGGCTTACGAAAAAGGTAATAGACCGGATTCTCCAATGAAGAGAAGAGGCGGACGCAGAAGAAAAAAAGTTTGTGTATTCT
>CAJKMA010000022.1 GCA_905200905.1 uncultured Bacillota bacterium | reverse complement strand
TGCTAACAAACTTTTATAAACTTTCTAAAGATTTTATAAATTTCTACTTTTTCTCGATTTTCTGAGCAACAATAAAGATATTGGGCGGATTTTTATGGAGATTTACAATCTCAATAACCAAAAATCCCTTTCTCTGAATTTTCCGCATCAAGCCTACTGGTGTGTCAAAGGATACATAAGGCATAAGATGTAGCTTGGATTTCCAGAACTTCCTCACAGAATCTTTAGACAGATTTCTGCCCAAACAGTCTGTTGCAGATAAAAAGATACCACCTGGTTTTAAAATTTCATAGATTTTTTCCAGAACTTTATCCTGATTTTTCATGTACAACAACACATTATACGCTGCCACTACATCATAGCTTTCCGGCTCTGCACAAAGCTCCATTAAATCCTTTTGCTGGAAGGTAATATTCTCTTTTCCTTTTTCTTTTGCCTTCTCTGCTGCCTGTAGCATCATTTCCTCTGAAATATCAATGGCTGTTATTTTTTTTACATAATCCGCTAACGTTATGGTTGCAATCCCTGTACCACATCCAATTTCCAGCATGGTATCTTCTGCATTTAAAAAGGGAATGGAACGTTTTATGGTTTTTTTATAGGCATTTTCATATTTGGAAAGCACTTGTTCATCAAAAACTTTTGACCGTTTATCCCAAAAACGAGAACTTTTGTTTTCTTTATTTTCCATTTTTATCCCTCCACAATGAGATACTGTCCTCCTGGCAGTGCAAACACTTCACTGGCATCTTCCATTTCTTCCAGAGACATGCCGTCTACATCCATGCCATTTTCTTCAAAATAATCTCTGACCTCTTCCAGAGAATCTACCACTGCTGCCATACAGTCTTCCAGAAAAGCTTCTGCTTCCTCTTCTGTTTCTGCTACTGGCTCTGCAAACAATTGGCCCTGATTTTTTAAAAAAGTTAAAATACATTCCTCACTATACTCATACATTGCTTTTCTTCCTCCTTGTTGTATGATTATGCAGCGCTTCCCACTGTCATACCTATCCTCTGTTCTTCTTTGCAATTTCTAAAATTTCTTCCGGATTTTCCACAATGGCATCCGCCTCATGCTCCTCTAGTTCTGTGCGCGGACGAAATCCCCAGGTAACCCCAATGGTAAACATTCCTGCTGCCTTTCCCGTGTCCATATCTGTATTGGTATCTCCACAATACAAACATTCTTCGGGTTTTACTCCCAGTTCCCTGGCAATGGCCAGCGCACCAAGGGGTGATGGCTTTCTTGGTATTTGTGCTGTCTGTCCCTGAATTTTATGAAACATCTGCTCTCCAAAAATTTTATGTACCACTTCTACGGCAGCCTCATGTGGCTTATTAGAAAATACGGCAATCTTAATTCCCTGTTGTTTGAGAGCATCCAACAATGTTACAATACCCTCGAAAGGTTTTACATGATAAAAAGGATTCTCCCCAAACCATTTCCGGTACAATACTCGTACTTCTTCATAGTTTACCTCATTTCCTCCAGGCACAGCAGCCAACATTCTACGCACCAGCTCATCTGCACCATCTCCTGCATAAAAGTTATAATCTTCCACAGGAATTGCAGGCAATCCAAATTCTTTTAAAGTTTTATTCCCCACATAAGCAATGGATTCCACCGTATCCGCAATGGTTCCGTCTAAATCAAAAATACATGCTTTATACATTTCTCACCACTTTCTAGGATTCATTCCCATCTGTTTTAATTCCTGATACAAACGTGCCACTGGAAGTCCTACTACATTGTTATAATCTCCTCGGATTTCCTTTACGAAAATTCCTGCTTTTCCCTGAATGCCGTAGGCTCCTGCCTTATCCATAGGTTCGCCCGTATCTACATAACTCTCAATCTCCTCCTCAGACATTGGATAAAACTCTACTGCTGTCATAACATGGAAGGTTTTCTGTTGTTCTCCGTTTTCATCCCTGCTTAACATGGTGACACCGGTATACACTTCATGGCTGGCTCCTTGAAGCTTCTTTAACATCTGTATAGCTTCTTTTCGGTTCTTGGGCTTTCCTAAAATATTTCCTTCTGCTGCTACCACAGTATCTGCACCAATCACCAGCACCTCACCAGATGTTTTCAAAAATACCTCTCTGGCTTTTTGCTCACACAGTTCTTCCACAACCTCTTTCGGACTGGATCCCCTTATCTGCTCCTCTCCCTGGCTTGGACACACAGAAAAGGGAATACCTACCATATCCAATAATTCTCGCCTTCTAGGAGACGCACTTGCAAGTATTATATTCTTCATGTTCTACTCCTTTTCTGTATTTAGTATAGCCTTACTTCATTTTCTATGCAACCATAAAATTTTACGAAATTTTCTCAAAAACCCCTTCCATTATTCTCATAAAAAGGATTATAATGGAGAGTATATCAATGACTAAGAATATTGAAAAACTTATTTTAGAAAGGAATTAAAATCATGGGAAGTTTCAGCAAAAAACTTTTAGGTGTTAGTGCACTGGGAGCTGCTGCAGGTGCAGCTATTTATTATTTCAAGAAAAAGAAAGAAGAGAATCCTGATCTTCAAGAAGAATTTGCAGATTTCCAGGATAACTTAAAAGAAACCGCTGCTTCTGCTGTCCATGTAGCTTCCAAACTCAAAGAAGTGGTAGAACAGTCTGTAGACGAGGCTGTAAATAAAGTAAAAGAGCATACCGATGACTTTGTAGAGGATGACATCTTCGAGGAGGAGGATTTAGTTGAGACTGTCAGTGAAGCTGCAAAAGATGTTGAAGATGCGGTAAAAGAAACTGTTGAAAAGACTGAAGAAGCTGTCGAATCTCTATTTGAAGAAGAAAAAGAAGATAACACAGAAGATAGCCAAAAGACTGAATAATAAAAAAATGGCGGCATACCAGGAAATATTTTCCTGGTATGCATAACAATTATATTGAAGAAGGAATGAGGAGATATATTATGGATAACCAATTATTTGAACAGGCAAAGTCTGATGATATTTTATCAAAGGAACTAATTTCTTTTCTGCTGGAAACCATGGAATATAACAGCCTGAGTTTTATCAATGATGCTATTGAAATTTTAAAAGTGCTAAAAATCCGCATTGAACGTGGTGACAAAATTACTGATGAAGTATCCAAACAAATTTACGAAAAAAAGAATTTTCAAGCCTTTGTAAAAAAACATTTTTCCGAATACATCTATCACCAGGTATTTTCTTCTTCTGGTAAAAAGGAAAAATCCTACTTCAGCCTAGAGCCTTGTGAAGGCGGCTATGAACTGATTCTTTCAGACAAAAGCCAAAAGGTTTACAAATGGATTTCCAGTCTCAATGAGAAATTCTCTCTTGTCTATATGATTGCTACACACATTGTATACATAAAAAATGTCCGTACCAAAACTTACTCTCCTTTCATCTCTGCAAATGGAAAATACTGCAGATACGATGAAAGTATTGGAAAAATCATAGAAATCTAATAAAAGAGAGAGCGATTGCATGTTGTCACTTCCCCATGCAATCGCTCTCTTTATTTATTCTTTGTAACTTAATCCAAAGTTTAATTCATAGTAATTTCCTACCCGATCTCGGTAGGCATAAGCTTTTCCGTTCTCGTCCTTCATGCACTCTGGCATATAAACATCTTTGTCATATCCAGGCACATCATTAGGGCTTACACATACTCCTTGCTTATTTACCGCCAATACAGAATCATCCTTTGGCAATGTAATAGGCAATCTTCCTACAGGTGAAAAAGTACCGAATATTACATCTAAAGTTGCCCTTGGATAAGTGTCAAAACCTGCCAGAAGTGCATCTGCTAAAGTTTCAATATTTCCAACTTCCCAAGCCAGGGTAAAGTTAATATTTGCAATGACTTTTCCCCCTCTTTGGTGAACCTTTTGGGCAATCTCTCTGAATCTGCCCAAACCTGCCAATGTAGTTTCCTTATGTGTCTCTTTCTCTGGCCTTCCCTCTTCATCTACATTGCAGACTTCTTTTTCTTCACAAATATCCAATTCCAAATATCCTGGTGTGGCATTGAAATATTCCCCGCTAGAAGGTGATACCATAAGAATGGCAAAATCCGCTTCCTCTGGATTCTCAGTCAATGTTACACTTCCCAACATATCTCGCAGTGCTTTTGTAGCCTGTTCAGCTTTTGCAGCATCTTTTTGGAATGCCTCAGCGTACACCTTTTTTCCTGCCAGCTTTTCTTTTGTTAGTGGTAAGGTACTGTCATTTTTCAGTAACACAACACTCTGGCGATGTACTTTTTCAGCTTCTTCCCAGTCTTCTCTTGCTGTTGTTACTTCTTTTGCCTTTTTGGCATCCCGATAAGGATTCTCAAACATTCCAAGCTGAAACAGCTCTGTCAATGTCCTTGTTACAGCCCTGTCTAAAGCTTCATCTGTAAGCACCAACTGCTCTTTGCTGAATCCTTCTGGAACTGGATGAGTATCATAATAATCGTTCTTTCCTCTTTGGTAAGCCTCCATACCTGCTTCATTATCAAATAAACCGCTAATAATATCCACACCTGCATGATTCACAGCAAAACCAATACGTTCTGGGATATCCAGCATTTCTACACCCCAGCACATGTTATGGGCAATCCCAGTATCTGAATTAATATATCCCTCAAATCCAATTTGATCTCTTAACATATTCTGGATAAATGGACGGTTATACGCAAAACCATAGGGTTCAAATTCCATGGTATTTCCAAGACAGTCCTTCTGTGCTTTGCTCTTTTGGGCTGATGGCTTGGAATAATACGGCATAATAGAGGAAGTATGATTCTTCACTGCAACTTGAAAAGCTGGAATATGGTATTTCTGAAGAGAATCTTCTGTAGCATAAACATTCCACTGCCCTGCAGCATAGTGAGGATCAAACCCATTTTCTCTGGCTCCTCCGCCTGGAAAATGTTTGGTAGTCATAGCCACACCGTCCTGTGTTACACCCTCCTTACTTCCTTGGATTCCAGGAATCAGGTGCTCCATAATCTCACATACCAGTTCTGGATCTTCCCCAAAAGTACCGTAAGAGCGTTGCCATCTTGGGTCTGTCATAATATCAGCCATATACATATAACCTTTTCTCAGTCCACAGGCATTCCACTCTCTTTTCACACAAGAAGCAAAACGATCCACAATTTCAATTCCTGCACCTTTTACTGCTGCTGCAATTCCCAGAGTTCCCGGCCATGTAGCAAATACTCCTGCCGCATCATTCATACCAAACACGACTTCGCCATTCTCATTTCTGGAATTGGAGGCTACACTTACAGGAATAAAATGCTGGCACTCCTCTGCCACTGCATGCAGCTGATTCATCCAATCTGTCATATCCTCTGCTGTTGCATTTGCTCGCAAAATCAGATGACGGGAGAACCACTCTTTTAACAAGGTTGAAGTTCCTGGTAAATGCTGTTCTCCAAAAATGGTTTTTCCTGTAAATTCTCCTTCATCCAAAGTTCCACTTTCATCTAAAATCAACTCCTGAGTTTCCATGCTGGAACCTGGAATCGGATATTTTCCCATTCTCCAGTCAGAAATAAAGAGCTGTGCAATCTTTTCCTCAATTGTCAGCTCTTTTACATATGCCTCGGCTCTAGTTTTCGCTGGCAATCTCCAGTCATCAAAAGGCTTCATCTGGCCACTTCCATCTAAATCTTTGAAATAAAGGCCATCCTGTTCTATGACTTTTCTGCTTACGCTTGCGATAACCGGCCCTGCCGGATTTTTATAATATTTTATACGCTCTGCTGCTTTCCCTGCCATGTTCCTACCTCCTATACACGCATTTTATACCTTTATTATATACAAAAATGCTTGGGAAATATAGGAACGATTTTTATACTTTTTTGCAAAATTTTCAGTACTATGCCAATTGACCTAGTTCTTCTAAAATCTGCCGTTTATATTCCAAAAATTCCGGTGTTAAATCAAAATCTTCCCGTCTTGGCTTTGGCTGGCAAATTTTTATTTCTCCAGTAATTTTTCCTGGCTGTCCTGTCAGCAAATAAATACGATCCGACAGAAGAATCGCCTCGTCAATATCATGGGTAATAAAAATCGTAGACAGATGAATCTGTTCCATTACTTTTAAATACCACTTATGCATGGCACTTTTGGTCAAAGTATCCAGAGCAGAAAATGGCTCATCCAGAAGGGCTATTTTATCTGAAAACATATAAGTACGCAACAGAGCTGCTCTCTGGCGCATTCCTCCTGAAAGTTGGCTTGGATATTTTTTTTCTGTTCCTTCTAGTCCGAATTCTGCAAAATAAGGCCGGACTTTTTTTCTTGCTTCTTTCTTTTTTTCTCCCTTAATGATTAAGGGAAGCGCCACATTATCTTCTACAGTACGGTATGGAAGGAGTAAATCTTTTTGCAACATATAGCTGACATTTCCAGGCTGTCCTGTAATATCTTTTCCATCTAAAATTACCTGTCCTTCTTCTGGTTTTAACAAACCAGAAATCACATTGAACAAGGTAGTTTTCCCTCCTCCACTGACTCCAAGAAGACTAACCAGCTCATTATCATGAAGCTCCAGGGTAACATCTTTTAAAACCTCTTGGTCACTAAAAGCCTTGGAAACATGTGAAACTTTTAACTCTGCCATTGTTCCTCCAAACCTCTCTTACTGGGGCAGATAGTCATTGGAGAACCCTGCATTTTCAGGGATTTCTGTCTCTGCTAAACCATTGTCATTGAGCCACTGGTAAAAAGCATTCCATCTGGCTGGATCTATATATCCCCACTGTTCTACCTCTGCCTTATACTCATCTTTCAGGTATTCTTGGCTTGCTAATACCAGTTTTTCATCTAATTCCGGTGAAGCTTCACAGAGAATTTTGGCTGCTTTTTCCGGCTTTTCTATGGCAAATTCATATCCTTTTTTCAAAGCCTTTAAAAAAGCTTTTGCTGTTTCCGGTTTCTCTTCCAAAAAGCTATTATTGGCAATGACTACTGGGGTATAATAGTCAAACACTGGATTCATATCTTTAAAAGCAAAATAATCCGTCTCTAAGCCTGCTACTTCTGTAGCCACACCTGCCCAAGCATAAAAGACCCATATGGAGTCTACGGATTTTGACTTCAAAGCAGAAACTTCATCTGTAACTGTACTTGGAATCATCTCTACTTTGCTAAAATCTCCCCCATCCTGTTCCACCACATTTTTAATCATTGCTTTTTCAACAGGTGCATCCCAGGTAGCATATTTTTTTCCTTCCATGCCTTTTGGAGTATCCATACCTTCCCCTTTTCTTGAAATAATTCCAGAGGTATTATGCTGTACTAAAGCTGCTACTGCTGTAGTAGGAAGGGCATTTTCCCCTGCAACGCCAGGCGCCATGGAATCCTGGAAAGAAACGCCAAACTGAGCTTTTCCGGAAGCTACCAGTGCATCGGCACCATCCTCCGGTGGCTGCACAATTTCCACCTCCAGACCTTCTTCTTCAAAATATCCTTGATTCTGCGCCACATATAAACCTGTGTGATTCGTATTTGGGGTCCAATCTAGCACAAATGTAATTTTTTCCTGCTCTTTCTTCGCTGTTTCTCCTTCTTTTTCTGCTGGCTTTTCCCCACAGGCAGCCATAGAAAATACCATACTTACACACAAAAGAACTGCTGCAATTTTCTTTTTCATCCTTTTATCCACCTCTCTGTTATTTCACATGCTCCCAGGGCATAAGTCGCTTCTGCAGGATATCTACCAGTTTCATCAACAGCAAACTGATAATAGAAATCAAAAAAATCACTGCGAACATTTTGTCATAGGAGAATGCTTTTTTTACTCTTGTCATATATACACCAAGACCTGCAAATCCACCCAACCATTCAGAAATCACAGCTCCTACTACAGAATAGGAGACAGAAATACGTAAACTTGCAAAAAAATGGCTCATGGCTCCTGGTAGCTTAATATATCGAAAAATCTGCAGGTTTCCGGCTCCCATAGAACGCATCAGACGAATCATATCCTGATCCGCAGATTTAAATCCATCTAAAAGTCCTACCGTAATCGGAAAAAAGGTTACAATTACAATTAAAATTACTTTTGGCAACATTTCATATCCAAACCAAAGTACCAAAAGAGGAGCAATGGCAACGGTTGGAACAGTTTGTGTCAATACAATCAGCGGATAAAAAGCCTGATAAAGCTTCTCAAATCTCTCCATAATCACCGCCATAAAAGCTCCCACTGCTACACCGAAAAACAGTCCCAGAGCAGCTTCTGCCAGTGTAACTTTTGCATTCTGCATTAAGAGACCAAAATCCTCAAAAAACGCCTTCACCACATCCACTGGGGATGGAAGCATATAGTGAGGTACCAGTTCTGCCCAGGATACTACCTGCCATAAAATCAAAATTCCTGCCAGAGCAGAAAAAGTCCAGAATTTACTGGTGATGCTTTGTGACTTTTCTTTCAATGGTAAGTACATCTCCTTCCGGTTTGTAGCTCACTTTAATATAAGCTGCCACAGAAGGTGCTCCTGCTTTCACAGCAATATGCTGACACTCTTTTACAATGTCCATCAGTTCATCATAATCTCCCTCAATGGTGGTTTCAAAAGGTCCTACATAATAATTGTTTCCCGTACTTTTAATATAGGCAATCACCTCATCTACAATACGAATTAATTCCTCATCATTTGTTGCAGCCGGTAAAGACTGAATTGCTACACTTGCGTTCATATTTTTTCCTCCCTAATGTGTTATAAAATTGAAAAGATGCCTACGGATTGTTCCGCACTATGACTTTTGACCTGGCATCAAAAAAACTCCTGTTAGGGGTTACCTGACAGGAGTAAAATATCAAAATATTATCATTGATTATTTAATCATTATAATATCTTTCTCTATGGTTCCTACGCCGGCATTACCCGGATCAGGTATATGGGTCTAAAACGAATCGGTTTTATTCTCAGCCGGACTTCACCAGCTCCCCTAACGTGTTTACAGTCTACTTGATTTGTCATAAAAAGTCAAGATTTACTTTTTCTCCCAGACTTTTTTTAATGTTTTTACAGCTTGTGAAAGCTCTTCTTCTCTCATACAGGCATAGCCTAAAAGGACTTTGCAGGATGTATTTGGGTTTCCGTAAACGCAATATTCAGACAGTCCATATACCAAAATTCCTGCTGCTTTCGCCCTTATAACTGCCTCTTGTTCTGTAAGTCCGTTGCAAAAGGTAAGCAAAAGATGTACCCCTGCATATTCTCCAGATACTTGGCAGATTTGGGACATTTCTTCTCTTAAATATTTTAAAAGAAAATCATGTTTGCCCTTATAAATCCCCCGCATTTTGTTTAAATGTCTCTGGTAATATCCCTCCTGTAAAAAAAGCTCCAAAATCTTCTGATCCACCTTAGAAACAGTTACTGAAAATAAATGTTTCTGCTCCTGATACTGCTTCATAAGCCTTACAGGCAGCACCATATAGCTCACTCGTATGGAAGGTGCCAAAGACTTAGAAAAAGTGCCCATATAAATCACACAGTCATGATTATCAAATCCTTTTAGAGCTGGAATCGGTTTTCCTTTATAACGGAACTCACTGTCATAATCATCTTCGATGATGTATCTTCCTTCTTTTTCCCCTGCCCAGGATAATAACTCCATACGTCTACTTAAGGGCATTACCGTTCCCATTGGAAACTGATGAGAAGGCATCACATAAACAATTTCTCCACCCGTCTTTTCCAGTTCTCGGACACTCAATCCATTGTTATCCTGCTCTATGGTTTCTACCTGAAATCCCATATGAAGGAAGTCATAATAGGCCGTAAGATAAGTGGGGTCTTCCATAATAATCGTTTTATTTCTGTCTAAAATGGTCCCAAGAAGCATTAAAAGATAATCGTTTCCGGCACCAATGAGAATCTGCTCTGCACTACAATGAACTCCTCTGGCCTGATACAAATAATCTGCTATAGCCTGTCGAAACCCCTGTTCTCCACATGGATTTCCAAGCTGAAACAAACTACTGTCTGCCTCCTTTAAAACTCTTCTGGATAATTTTTGCCAGATGTTGTAAGGAAATCCCTGGGCATCAATGCCATTTAAGGCAAAGTCATAATCTGACCTTGCCTTATCTTCTTCCTTCTTTGAAATTCGCTTTTCATCACCAGGCTTTTTAGAAAAAGTATACAATCCCTGGATGTTACACACATAGTATCCTTTACATGGTATTGCTTCCAGATATCCCTCGGAAACCAACTGGTCATAAGATAATTCTACGGTACTTCTACTAACCGAAAGACTCTTTGCCAGTGTCCTGGAAGAGGGCAACTTTTCTTCTGCCTTTAAATGTCCCTGCTGAATCTCTGTTTTTATATATTCACAGATTTGTTCATACAAAGGGAGCTCTGATTTTGAATTTAAGGGAATCATAAATTCCTGCATGATTCTTCCTCTGCTTATTTTAACTTAAAGGAGCTCTTTAAGGATACAATCCTGTTAAATACCGGACTTCCTGGTTTGCTGTCATGACAGTCAGCACAGAAGAATCCATTTCTGACAAACTGGAATCTGTCATAAGCTTCCGCCTTACCAAGTTCTGGCTCTACCACGCAATCCTTCACAACGGTAAGGGAGTTTGGATTCAAATTCAAACTTCCATCCTCTTTGTTATAAACACCCTTTTCTTCATCTACAATATTCTCATACAGACGACATTCAGCCTTTACAGCAGTGTCTGCACATACCCAGTGAATGGTTCCCTTCACCTTTCTTCCATCTGGAGAATTTCCTCCCTTAGAAGCAGGATCGTAAGTGCAATGGATCACTGTAATATTACCTTCTTCGTCCTTTTCTACACCAGTACAGGTAACAAAATAAGCATTCATTAGGCGTACTTCATTATCTGGATACAGACGTTTATATTTCTTCACTGGTACTTCCATAAAGTCTTCCCGCTCAATGTACAATTCTCTTCCAAAAGGAACCTGTCTATAGCCCAGTTCTGGATTTTCCATATTATTTGGTACTTCCAGATACTCAATTTCACCTTCTGGATAATTGTCAATGACTACCTTCACAGGGTCTAAAATGGCCATCATACGAGGAGCCTTCATCTTCAAATCTTCTCGAATACAATACTCCAGCATAGCATAATCCACAGAACTATTTGCCTTAGAAACACCGCAAAGTTCCACAAATTTCTGAATCGATTCTGGTGTAAAGCCACGTCTTCTAAGTGCTGCAATAGAAACCAGACGTGGATCATCCCAACCGTCTACAATATCATCTTCTACTAGTTTTTTAATATAACGTTTACCAGTTACTACGTTCGTCAGATACAATTTTGCAAACTCAATCTGTTTCGGTGGATGTACATATTCCAGTTCTCTTACCACCCAGTCATATAATGGTCTGTGGTCTTCAAATTCCAGGGTACAAATAGAGTGGGTAACTCCTTCAATGGCATCCTCAATAGGATGTGCAAAGTCATACATTGGATAAATGCACCACTGATCTCCTGTGTTGTGATGTGTCATATGAGCCACGCGGTAGATAACTGGATCTCTCATATTAATATTAGGAGAGGCCATATCAATTTTGGCACGAAGCACTTTGCTTCCGTCCTCAAATTCTCCGTTTTTCATTTTTTCAAACAGTTCCAGGTTTTCTTCCACACTTCTATTTCTATATGGACTTTCTTTTCCTGGTTCGGTTAAGGTTCCTCTATATTCTCTGATTTCCTCTGCTGTCAGATCGCAGACAAAGGCTTTTCCTTTTTTAATCAGCTTAATTGCTGCTTCATACATCTGTTCAAAATAATTAGACGCAAAATACAGACGGTCCTCCCAGTCTGCACCAAGCCATTTAATATCTGCTTTAATAGATTCTACAAACTCTACCTTTTCTTTTGTAGGATTGGTATCATCAAAACGCATGTTAAACTTTCCGTGATATTTCTGTGCTAATCCATAATTTAATAAAATAGATTTTGCATGTCCAATGTGCAGATAGCCATTGGGTTCCGGTGGAAATCTGGTACAAATTTCCTCATACTTTCCCTCTTCCAAGTCTTTTTCAATAATCTGTTCAATAAAGTTTTTTGAAACTACGGTTTCTTTTACAGCTTCTTTTTCCACGCTTGTTCCTCCATCTATTTTTATTCTAGAAACTATACTACCATAAAAATTTTCTTTTTCAAAGGATTTTTTTCTCAGCTTCCAGCAATCATAAAGTTTGCTGTAGCCGTAGCAATGAGTTGTCCTGTTTTCTGAGAACAGCACTGTGCATGAACACTGCAAATGCGCTGCCCTGCCCGATCTGTTTTTGCTGTAACCAATAAGGCATCCTGGGCCATTCCCGGTGATAAATAGTTGACATTTAAATTAATCGTAGGAATAATCTGATTTTTGCTTACACTCCGCACAATCACACCACAGGTTGTATCAATGGCAGCTGCAATGAGACCTCCGTGCATGGTTGCCATGTGATTCAATTCCCAGCTCTGAATGGGAAAACGAAGCGTAACACTTTTCTTTTCATAATTACAAGAATAAAATTCTACCTGCATTTTATTGTACAAATGGTCTGGAGCTTTTGGATATAACCGCTCCATACTTTCCCTTATTTCCCGTTCCATCTTCTCCTGCATGGTTTCTTCCATGATTTGTTCCTCTCTTCCTTATCAATCTTGCTTTTCATATCTGACTTCCAGTAAAGTCAGTCCTCTGGCAGGAGCAGTAAAGCCCGCCAAGCTTCTATCACATCCGCTTAAAATTTCTTCCATGGTTTCTGGCTCTCTTTCTCCCCGTCCTACTTCAATCAAAGTTCCAACCAGAATCCTTACCATATTATACAAAAATCCATTTCCTGTAAAGGTAAGAATGATTTCTTGGGAAAATTCCTGGACTTCAATTCTGTAAATTGTCCGAACGGAAGATTTTTTCATCTTCTTATTAGAGCAGAAGCTCTTAAAATCATGGGTTCCTTCCAGAATTTTTGCTGCCTTTTTCATAGCATTGACATCCAGGTTTTCATGAAGTGGACATTGATACTTACGTTCAAAAACATTCTTATGAATTCCTGAAGCTATGCGATAACAGTACACTTTTTCCCTAGCATTTAAACGACTATGGAATCGTTCTTCTGCCTTTGTAACGCTTACAATCTCAATATCTTCCGGCAGATAATAATTTAAATAAGCACAGATTTCTTCACAAGTCTTCTCTGTATCAAACACTGCATTTGCCACCTGTCCTTTTGCATGTACACCAGCGTCTGTCCGCCCTGCTCCTTGAATGGTCACAGATTCTCCACACATTTTAGACAACACATCTTCAATCTTTCCCTGAATGGTATTGTCTGTATCTTTTTGCTTTTGCCAGCCTCCGTATCTGGTTCCATCATATTGAATATCTATGCGATAATTCATACTCTATATCCTCTTTCTTTTATAAAATTTTCTGATAAAGTGCCACCATAACCGGCATAGTAAGAATACTTAAAATTACAGACATAACATTCACTGCTCCTGCCTGTTCTTCATGATTATGAAATAGACTTGCCATCTGAGTTACCGTTGCTGCCACTGGCGCCGCAATAGCCAAAAACAGAATCAGCAGCACATCCTTTGCAAAAGGAATGGTCACGGTTACCCTAGAAATCCATAAAACCAATATCATCAAAAGTGGGCAAAACAGCAGCCGCCCTGCACAAACTAACCAATTTCTTCCAGATAAAAAAACACGTTTTAGGTCTGCCTCTGCCATAATCATTCCAATCATTAACATACAGATGGGTCCCACAATTCCTCCCATAGAGGACACTGTAGTTCCCAAAATTCCAGGTAATTTTGTATTAGTAAAGAACAAAATAAGCCCTATAACAATAGCAATTACATTGGGATTTCCAAGGATTTTCCTCAAGCTCACCTGACTCTTTCCTCCAATAAGTCCCACTGTATGGGTCCAGAAGAAAAAAGTCTGTACCATAATAAAAGCACAACAGTAAAAAACCTGCTCCTGCCCCAATAAAGCAGAAACTAGAGGAATGATAATATTACCCCCATTGGAGTAAATCACCGATGCTTTTTCAATAGAGCTTATGTTCCATTTTCTTCCTATAAGACCTGTTACAGCAATAAACAACACATGCATCAGTACTGCAAATCCAGATGCTAAAAGTAAACCTTTTAGCTTTTCCTGGGAATAGGAAATCTGAAAACTGTCAATCACCACACAAGGTACAATAATGTACAAAGTCAAGGCTGAAATTACCGAACTTTGGCTGCTGGTAACTAGTTTTGTTTTCACTGCTGCGAATCCCATAAGAATCATGAGCATCATAGACAGCATTTGTCCTAATAATAATATACTTAATTCCATGTTCTTCTTCTGTCACTCCATCTCTTCTTCTATTTCCTGCATAACTTTTGCAAGCCTTTTTGCCGCTTCTTCTATTTTTCTCTTATCTCTGGTATTTAACACCATTTCAAAACGCTGTAATTCATACTCCATCTGTTTCCTTGTATCACCAATACATTCCTCATAAAGACGCTCTCCTTGCAGTAAAAAAAGCTTATTTTCTTCTTGCTCCCGTGGATGAATTTTGAGATAGGAAAGCTCCTGCATTCTGGCTTCTATCTCTTCTTCTGTCATATGATTTTCCCTGTTTTTCATAATTTTCCGCATTTTCTCTTTTGTAGAATTCACCTGTACCTCCACCTCTAAAATGGAATTAATATCATAGGTATAGGTCACATCAATGCTTTCTTCTCCAGCTTTCTTTTTTGGTACTTCCACACTGATTTCTCCTAAAAACAGGTTATTTGCTGCATATCTGCTTTCTCCCTGAAGCACCTGCACAGTCACAATATCCTGATTATCCCTACAGGTATAAAAACGCTCTGTTCTACTAGCAGGAATTACAGTATTACGCTCAATAATTGGATAAAAATGCCCACTTTCCTGACTTCCATCTTCCCTTGTAATCATCACATCTGTTCCCAAAGTAAAGGCACAAACATCTGTAAGAATCACTTCTTTTACTGCCTGATTTCTCTCTTTCATAGCCCCCTGAATCGCTGCCCCTAAAGCAACTGCTTCATCTGGATTCATAGATATATCTGGAAATTTATGGAACATTTTAATTATAAAATCCCGCACAATACAAAGTCTAGTAGCCCCTCCTACTAGAACAATCTCATCAATATCTGATAACTTTAATCTGGCATCTGAAAGACTGCGCTGTACTGGTTTTCTAATTTTTGCAAGCAAAGGCTGACATAATTGTGTATACTCTTTTAAGGAAATTTCCACTTCTTTTATTTCTTCCTGAACCTTACAGTGCATAGCAGAGGTTCCATTAGCAGAAAAATTCAACTTGCATTTTTCTGCTTCTTTCCAAATAACTTTCTGCTCTTTTTCCGTGAGATTTTCCATAGCAACCCCACACTGTGACAGAAAATGATGGACCAACAATTCTGTAAAATCTTCCCCTCCCAAATAGTTATCTCCTGCTACTGCTCGTACCTCTAAAATCTCATCAAACAACTCCAGAACCGATACATCCAAAGTACCTCCACCCAGGTCAAATACCAAAAATCTTGTATTCTCTTTTTTCTCATACAGTCCGTAGGCAATGGCTGCGGCTGTTGGCTCACTGATAATACGTTCTACTCTAAGTCCAGCCAATTCTCCTGCATGTTTTGTAGCCTTCCGCCTTTGGTCATCAAAATAGGCTGGAACGCTGATAATGGCCTCTTCTACTGGTTTTCCCAAATATTGTTCTGCATCTTCCTTGAGTTGCCGAAGCACAAAAGAGGATAGCTCCTCCGCTGTAAATTCCTTTTCCCTCAAAATAAATTTCTTAGCGCTTCCCATACTTCTTTTAAACACAGAAGCCCCACTTCTTGGCTCCAGAATACTCATTTCCCTAGCTGTCTCTCCAACGAAAATCTGCTGCTTTTCATCTATACTTACCACAGAAGGTGTCAAATGCTTCCCCAGTCTATTGGGAATGATTTTTGGACCTTTCTCCGTAAAATATGCTGCCAGGCTATTGGTTGTTCCCAAATCGATTCCTATCATCATACGCCTTATCATCCTTCCTTTCTTTTTTCAATCGTTTTCTTGCATAACACGCATCGAAATCCAATGGATTTTCCTGCAAAGCAGACTTATAACAACTCCAGGCATTATCCAAATCTCCCTCTATCTCATACAAGAACCCTTGGGCAAGAAACATATCAAAACAGCAGGTTCTTCCTCGGTATCCGGCGCAGTCCGAACAATCCTCCATTGCCCCATACATTTTACCAAACCATAGTTTTGCATTTTTATAGTCTCCCTGAAAATAATAAGATTTTCCCATCTGGTACCAATATTGTTTTCTGTTTCTGGTAAGTTCTGCACCTTCCCCATAATAAGCCAGAATTCCTCGCCTGGTCTCCTCTCCTGCTTTTTCTGCCTTTTTCTGTTTTCCCATACGATAGTAAATTTCCTCTAGAATTATGCAGGCGTTTAAATAATCTTCTGTCCCTATTTTTTCCAAGGACACCGCTTTTTTTGCTGCCTTTGCACTACGTTTTTTATCATCTAGATTGTACAGATAATTCCAGGCTTGTGCCATTGCTATTTTCGCCAACTGATAACGTTTTTGCTGTAACCCCTGAAGCAATAATTCTGCTTCCATTCCCTTTCCAAGTTGTATGTACAGCACTGCTTTTTCATATTCCATCTGCTGTATATCCTGTCCACATTTCTTTTTTAGCCAGTAGGATGCTTCCTCCGCTTTTCCCATATATGCATAAAGAATAGAAATCCATTTTTTGCAGCCTGTATCATCGGGATAAGCTTCCAGTTCTTCTTTTATGTAACGGATAGCCTCCTCATAATGCCCCAGCTTTCTTGCACACTCGCACATACTTTTCCTTGCTTCTAGACGGCTTTCTGATCGCTCTACTACTAAAGACTTCTGGAAACATTCCAGAGCTTTTTCATATTTTCCCATAAACTCATAAGCACGCCCCATATTATAATATCCATAAGCATTGTCTGGTTCCAATTCAATCGCTTTTTCATAATCCAAAACAGCTCTCTGCCTCTGTTGATATGACATATGAAAGTTTCCCCGCTCAATATAAAAATAGGCGTTAGGCTCAATTTCTATTTGCCGGTTAGCATAGAACATACCTTCTTCATAAAGCCTTTTTCTCTCTGCAAGATTTTGCTTTCTATCCAACCAGATTTTATAAATATCCAAAATATCACTATTAGCACACCGGTGTTCTGGTGCTAATTCCAACACCTTCTTATGATATCTCAGGGCTTTTTCATACTCTCCTAAACGGAAATAACATCTGCCGATTCTGGAATATACTTCCTCTCCATCTGGATAAGCTTTTTCGCAAATTTCCAGGCTTTTTAGGGCTTTGGTATACTTTTGCAGCTTCATTTCTATCATACTCTGAACCCAATAAAAATCAGGTTCCTGCCGTATAAAAATAGCCTTTTGAATATAGCTAAGGGCTTCCTTTTCTTCCTCTAAGCTACTAAAACATCGGGCAGCTTCTGCTAATACATCTGCATATTCTTGAGGTTCTCCCTGTTCCTCCATACTACTTAAAACTTTTAAAATTTCTTTTTTAAGCTCTTTTGTATCCTCCAAAGTTTTTCTCAGAATACGTTTACATCGAATATACAAATATTGCAATTTGTGAGTGCTAATTTCTAATCTTTCTGCTTCTTTTAGAACATCTATAGCATCCCCGTACTGGTCATATTTTAAATATGTTTCTGCTGCTGTTTCATACAAATGAGGATAATATGCATAGATTTCTCTAGCTTTATAATAATTATCAATAACCCCCTGGCCATTTTTCAAATCCACATATAAATCCATACGGTACACATAAGCCCAAAAACTTTTTTCATTCAGAGAAAGAATCTTATCACAGATTTCCAATGCCTCTTTCCTTCTATTTAATTTTCTCAAAAGCACTATTTTTCCAAGATAGCACTCTTCCTGTTTGTCATCATATTCCAGCGACTTCTCCAGACATTCTAGGGCATGTTCCTCTTGAATTTCTTCTTCCATCCAGGCTCTTCCCATAATATAATAGGCAGCTGCAATCCTTTGTGGCACATGTTCCTGTTCCTCTTTTGTAAGCCCTGGTGCTTCCTTTTTAATGGCTTCAATCCACAAATATCCCATATCTTCTGTCTGCTGTGGTTTTTTATCTGAATAATATAAACGTTCTAAAATACAGTAATATCCTGTCCTTTCTTTTTCCTCAGGTTCCC
The DNA here is from genome assembly GCA_905200905.1 of uncultured Bacillota bacterium. Classification (GTDB taxonomy): domain Bacteria; phylum Bacillota; class Clostridia; order Lachnospirales; family Lachnospiraceae; genus Blautia. The sequence goes on along the minus strand of CAJKMA010000022.1, from coordinate 19,836 downwards.
AGGATAAAAGAGTATCTATTCCTTCTGTATAGTACTCATTTTGCAAGCAACACCATCCAAACTCAATATACTCTTCTCCAGTTATTTGACCTTCTTTTATCTTATTCTTATACTTATTTAAAAGTGCGTCATTAATCTCTTTCATTTTGGTTTGAAGCTCCTGATTTGCTCCAAAATTACAGATGATCTCCTCGCCTCTTTTTTTAGCTTTCTCATATTCTCCCTGTTCCTTATAATAAAGAAGCAGCTGCCAGTTTGCAGTATAATGGGTTGGTATTTTCTTTAACACTTCCTCATACCAACGGGCTGCTTCCTCTTGTTTTCCTGCCTTTAAAAGTAAGGCTGCCCCTGGAATCTGAATACGGATTTCCTCTGAATATTTTTCTAAAAAGCCCCTCACCTTTGTACAAATATCTTCCTGTGTTTCAGGAGAAATCTCCAAAGCATATCGTTCCATTTCCACTAGAGGATGAAAAATTCCAGAAGCATCCAGATTTCTCAACAAATCTTGTGCCAGCTCTTTTTTCTCCTCTTCTACTGCATCATAAAGATCAAAATACGTATTCAAAAACCCATCATAATCCCCATCATCAGCTCCTTCAAAAAGTCCATAGGGAAATCCTGCTGCCATATGTAACTGGTCAATCATAAAGTTTACAAAGTTTTCAGGATATCGTTCTAAAAACTGCTGCTTGTCCTCTTCTATAAAATACCGCTGGTCAAAAAGTTCCCACACCTTTTTCGGCAAACGGTAATGCTCCATAAGAAAATCAAAGAATCTGTCTTTTACCTCTTCCCCTATTTCTAAATCCAGACAAATTTCCTCATCCAAAAGACTTTCCCACTGCTCAACATTGATTCTTTTGGAAAGAGAATCATATATCTCTTCTGCATGTTTGATCCATGCATCTATCTGGGAACATTGTTCTTCCTCCTCTTGAGGACTTACTGCATAAGCACAGGCTGTCTCATAGGCAGTACGAAGACGTTTAAATCCTTCTGGATCATCCTCCGGATTTGTATGTTTTAAAACTGCCCTGTATGCTTTTTTAATTCTATCCACTTCTTTTGTTACGGAAATTTCCAAAATTCCAAATGCAGTTCTCTCATCCATATTCCCTTCCTCCCCCTATCCGATTCTAATACAACGAATTATAAGTTTTTATCACCTTCACATATGTTTTTATTTTATCACTAATCCCCCATTCTGTCACTGTAGAACAAAAAATCCAGCATGTAAAAAGGCCATTGCACTATGCAACAGCCCTTTCCCTACAGCATGAATCTTATTTAATGATTTGTTTCAACCGCTTAAACCGTTCTTCAAATCTCTCATCTTCTCTTAAAAATGCGCCATCTTCTTTCTCCTCTATAGTGTCTAAAACACGCTCCATAAGAACCCCGTAGCTTTTCTTGATTTCTCCTGCTTCCTGTTTCTCACTCTGTTCCATCTTTTGGAAAAGAATACTATTTTCATATTTTGTGTTTTCCGGATTCATATAAAATTCCAAAAACTGTTCCAAAAGCTTCCATGCTTCCTCTCTTTGTTTTTGCAAATCCTCTTTTGTTTTCTCTTTTTTGCTGCCCTCCAAAACCATATTCAAAGGCGCACTATAAGGATTCAGCCCTGGAATTTTTAACAGGTCAGCTATTTGATGAAACAGCTGTGCTATCTTCTCTGCACGTTCCTGTTCTCCTAATTTTAAGCAGGTAAGCACATACATATCCATGCTTGTCATCAGCCCTGCTCCTTCATTTAGCATTTTCTTCTCCAGACAGGTTTTTGCCTCATCATATTTTTCCTGACGCATATAAAATCCAGGATAAATATCCTCTTTCTTAATATATGTTTCTGGAATCTGACTTAACAAAAGCTCTGCTTTTTGAAAATTTTCCTGGTTTATGGCATTGATAACATTGTAATAAGCTGCTGGGTCTGCCACTGATCTGTCCTTACTTTTGCAAGCATAGTCCAAAAGCTCTTGCCCTTTTTTTGTAAAGGTTTCCTTCCACTCCTTATTTGCCTCACCTGCCATCACAGCTGCTCCATTATAAATACTTCCCAAATTCAAGTAAAGCTGTCCGCAGCCAGGGTAATTATGAAGATATTCTTCCCCTATTGCAAAAGCCTCTTCATAGTTTTCTTTTATAAGCTTCATGGAAATCTCATTGGCAATCCGTCCGATTTCTTTCTCGCTTAATTCCTCCTGAAAATTCAAAAGTGTATTGACATCTGTGCCTAAAAGCCTTGCCAGAGGGGCTAACAGCATCACATCTGGCATAGAATTTCCATTCTCCCACTTGTTCACTGCTGGCGCAGATACTCCTAGTAAATCTGCCACCTGTTCCTGTGTCAATTTTTTCTCTTTACGCAATGTACGGATTAATTCTCCTGTTCTCATAGTAGATTCCTCTCTTTTTATTTTTTCAAGAGAAAAGCTTTTCTTCTTACTTACAGAATACAGGAAAACTCCCTTTTTCACAAGTGAAGGGAGTTTAACTTTCAAGCAAAAAATATAACCGTGTGTTATGTTTTTCTTTTTCTATATTGCACTTGTTTTCCCAGAAAAAATAAGGCTATAAGATTTGGAATTGCCATCATTCCATTTAATACATCAGCGAATTCCCAGATGATTTGCGGAGCCAGCATACAGCCTGGAAGGGTAAGTAAACTATACACAAGACGGTAGGTCTTAGCACTTTTTTCTCCTCCAAGATAATAGGCAGTCTGTTCTCCAAAATAGGACCAGCCCACAATCGTAGCAAAGGCAAACAACACAATAGCAACTGCTAACACCTGTTCTCCATAAGGAATTACTCTGCCAAACGCCATCCCAGTAAGAGTAGTTCCATCTATTGCTTCCAGCCCTTTTGCAATATGGATTTGAAAGATTTCCGGCTCATATACACCACTTACTAAAATAACCAGTGCTGTGATGGTACATACTACCATAGTATCAATAAAAATCTCTAAAATTCCCCACATTCCCTGTATTTCTGGCTCCTTTACATCTGATTGGGCATGAGCCATAACAGAAGAGCCAAGACCAGCTTCATTGGAAAAAATCCCTCTGGCAATTCCCATACGGATAGCCTGCCCTACACCATATCCCGCCATTCCACCTACTGTCTGGCGAAGCCCGAAAGCCTCTGTAAAAATCAAAGCAAAAGCTCCTGGAATCTCTTTTCGGAAAACAAAAAGTACCCCTATGGCTCCGCTAAGATACAACGCTGCCATGAAAGGTACCAACTTTTCTGTAAGCCCTCCAATGCGCTTCATCCCACCTGTCACTACCACAGCAACCCCTATGGTACACAAAACTCCGGAAACAAAGGGTGACACATGAAACGCATGCTCCAGCCCCTTTGCCATAGCGTTTCCCTGAACCATATTTCCCATACCAAGGGAAGCTCCCAGACAGCACAGAGCAAACACGATTGCCAGTGGTTTACATCCCAGGCCACGTTCCATATAAACCATAGCTCCCCCTACCCATCTTCCATTTTCATCTTGGTAGCGGTATTTGATTCCCAGATAGTTCTCTGCATAATTGGTCATCATCCCCAAAAAAGCAGATACCCACATCCAGAAAATTGCCCCTGGTCCTCCAAACACCAGAGCTGTAGCCACTCCTGTAATATTTCCTGTGCCAAGGGTAGCTGCCAGGGCGGTACAAAAAGATTGAAACTGCGACATAGCATGGGCTTCCTTGGTCTTTCGTACTTCACGTTTTCTGGTTAAAACTCCAAGGGTATTTCCTACCCAGACCGAAAGTCCTGTAATCTGAAAAAAACCAGATTTTATCGTAAAACGGACACCTGTTGCCAAAAAGAAAACCAACATTCCAGGCCCCCACACAAAATTCTGGAGCATATGTATAAACTTGGACATGAATGAAACTGTCCTTTCATGGTTTTGTTCATGTTATGCCAAGCAACAGGAAAAAATGATAAATTTTTTCATACTATAAAATCTTTTCCATCCCCACTTTTTGAGGTTTCAGTCCACAGGCTTCATAAAATCTCTGTGCACTTTCATTACAACTCCATACATTTAAAGTCACATTATAACAGCCTTCTTCTTTTGCAAATTTCAGTACTTCTTCATAAAGCGCTGTCCCAATGTGCTGTCCTCGCAGTGTCTCATCTACACATAAGTCATCAATATACAAGGTCTTGATATCTGTCATAATATTGTGATTCAAAAACTGCCGAAAAACACAAAAGGCATATCCCATAACCTCATCCGATTCATCTACTGCTACGAAAACAGGTCTGTTATCATCCTGGATAATTTCTTTTAATTGTATGTCTGTATACTTTTTCTGTCCATACTGAAACAAATCTGGTCTGCCCTTGTGATGAACCAGGCATACCTGCATCAAAAGTTCATTTATCCGCTCCATATCTCGTTCCTGTGCTCTTCGTATTACCATCCTTTTATCCTCCCTTGCTGTTTTCCACATCATATAAATTCTATTTTACTTGTATAGTTTAATGCAATAAAGTAAAAAAAACAACCTTTCTTTCACAAAAAGGTACTTCTGAAACTTTTTCACCTGTAAAATCTATCATTTACGGAAAGTATACTTGACATTTCTTATATGCCATACTATAATAAAACCAAGAAAGGAAAGTATACTTTCCATAGAAAGGAGGATATTGTGAAAAACCGTTTAGAAGAATTGCGAAAACAAAAAGGTATCCGACAAGAAGAACTAGCTTCCGCTCTTGAAGTATCTAGGCAGACTATTGGCTCTTTGGAAAACGGACGATACAATCCCTCTATTCTTTTGGCCTTTAAAATTGCACGGTATTTTCATATGAATATTGAAGATATTTTTATCTACGAGGAGGAAAAGTGAAATGAAAAGCAGAAAAAATTATTTTATTACTTTTTGTGGCATTGCTTTTGTGATAGGTGGAATCTGTCTGATTTCCAGCGTTAAGACTCCTAATGAATGGATGCTCGTACTCCCTTATCTTTGTATTGGTGTGGGCTGTGGAATATTCGGACATGGAATGGGAAATTTTATTGCTGAAAAGACTGCGAAACAGAATCCTGAATTTCAAAAACAAATGGAAATTCTTCACAAAGATGAAAGAAATCGAATGATATCCAATTGCGCGAAAGCCAAAGGTTATGACCTTATGACTTATGCTTTTGGCGCTTTGTTACTAATTTTTTCCCTTATGAGAGTAGCTCTTATTCCATTACTTCTTCTGGTGTTTGTATATTTACTGGTTCAGGGATACGCTCTTTATTATCGTATGAAATACGATAAAGAAATGTAAAAAACAGGACTGCTGCAAAAATACTATTTCATGCAGCAGTCCCGTTTTTTATTGTTTATTCAAATGCTTTTCCAACGGATCCGAAGAGTTCCATTTTTTCTTTGATTGTAGCACAGATTGCTTCAAAGCCTGGTTTTAATAATTTACGTGGGTCATATCCTTTACCCTCGTTGTCTTTTCCAGCTTCAATATATTCGCGTGTAGCTGCTGCGAAGGATAACTGGCATTCTGTGTTTACATTGATTTTAGATACACCTAAATCAATGGCTTTTTTAATCATATCAGCTGGGATTCCTGTACCGCCGTGAAGAACTAATGGCATTTCACCTGTTAATTTCTGAATATTATCCAGAACATCAAAACGAAGTCCTGCCCAGTTTTCAGGATATTTTCCATGAATATTTCCGATGCCTGCTGCCAGCATGTCAACACCCAAGTCTGCAATCATCTTACATTCATTTGGATCTGCACATTCACCCATACCTACAACGCCGTCTTCTTCTCCGCCGATAGAACCAACTTCAGCTTCCAGAGAAAGTCCAAGACCTTTGCAAACACCTGCTAATTCTCTTGTTTTTGCAACGTTCTCTTCGATTGGATAATGAGAACCATCAAACATAATAGATGAGAAACCAGCTTTGATACATTTATAACATCCGTCATATGTACCATGGTCTAAGTGAAGAGCAACCGGAACGGTAATATTTAATTCCTCAATCATAGCTTTTACCATATCTGCAACGGTTTTAAATCCGCACATATATTTTCCTGCACCTTCAGAAACACCTAAAATAATTGGGGATTTGCATTCTTCTGCTGTAAGCAGGGCTGCTTTTGTCCACTCCAAGTTATTGATATTGAACTGACCTACTGCATAATGTCCTGCTTTTGCTTTTTTTAACATTTCTGCTGCTGATACTAACATAATAATGACCTCCATTTAAAATTTACACTCATTATATCACATTTTTTGTACCAGGCAAGTATTTCTTAATGCAATTCCTACAATTTCATGGTAAAATAAAGAATAAGAATATGATTCAAGAAAGGAATACAGTGATTTCTATGAGTATGAATAATTTAATTGTAGGTCAGTCTGGCGGCCCCACAGCAGTAATTAACAGCAGTTTATACGGCGTTGTGTCAGAAGGATTACGTCAATCTTCCATTGGAACTGTCTATGGTATGGTAAATGGAATTGAAGGATTCCTGGCAGGACGTGTTCTGAATTTTGAAGAAGCTCTTCCAGGCGAAGAATTAGAAAAATTAAAAACGACTCCTGGCGCTTATCTTGGTTCCTGCCGTTATAAACTTCCTGAAAGTCTGGAGGATCCTGTATATCCCCTCCTTTTCCAGAAATTTGAGGAACTGGGTATTGGCTATTTCTTCTACATTGGTGGAAATGATTCCATGGATACTGTAAGCAAATTATCCAGGTATGCCGAAAAATCCGGCAGTACAATTCGTATCCTCGGCGAACCCAAAACCATTGACAATGACCTGGTGCTTACTGACCATACCCCTGGTTTTGGAAGCGCTGCCAGATATGTTGCTTCCACAGTAAGAGAAATCGTCATTGATGCTAATGTATACGAAACAAAATCTGTGACTATCGTGGAAATCATGGGACGTCATGCAGGCTGGCTTACTGCTGCAAGCGCACTTGCCAGAAAACACTCTGAGGACAACCCTTTGCTCATTTATCTTCCGGAAACTGCTTTTGACCAGGAAGCGTTCCTTGCAAAAGTAGAAGCCTGCTTTGAAAAAAATCCAAATGTAATCGTCTGCGTATCAGAAGGAATCCATGACAAAAAAGGTACTTTTATCTGTGAATATGACAATAGCGTAGGAACGGATACTTTTGGTCACAAAATGCTGGCAGGATGCGGTAAATATCTGGAAAATCTGGTTCGTAACCGTCTTGGTGTAAAAGCCCGCTCTGTGGAATTAAATGTAAGCCAGCGCTGTTCTGCTTCCATGATGTCTGCCACAGATCAAAAAGAAGCAATTATGGCTGGCGCATTTGGAGTGAGAGCTGCCTTAAAAGGCGAAACAGGTAAAATGATATCCTATGTAAGAACCTCTAACCTTCCTTATGGCATGACTTTGGGATTAGAAGATGTCAATAAAATTTGTAACCAGGAGAAAACCGTTCCCTTGGAATGGATTTCTGAAGATGGTTCTGATGTCACAGAGGAATTTTATACCTATGCCCTTCCTCTGATTCAGGGTACTGTAGAGATTCCTCTTGGCACAGATGGCCTTCCTGTTTTCGCATCTAGAAAATAATACAAAAAAAAGTATGATTTGCTTCATCATGTACCTTAGGAATAGGTAGTTCATGTGGCATCTCATACTTTTTTTCTTTTCTTATTTGTTTAGTTCTTTCTCATCTTCCAGTCGCTTTTCGTCTCTCTGGTACTTTTTATGATTTAATACGTCATAGATACATGGCACTACAAATAGGGTCAAAAGAGTTCCGTAAAGCAGACCTCCAATGGTTACAATCGCCATAGGCTGCACCATATCTCCTCCCATGCCAAGTCCCATTGCCATGGTAACCAGTCCTAAAACCGTGGTTAGTGCAGTCATAATAATCGGACGTAAACGGTCTTTTCCTGCTTTTGCAATAGCTGTATATTTTTCCATACCTTCTTTTTGCATCTGGTTGATATAATCCACTAGTACAATTCCATTATTTACAATAATACCAGAAAGCATAACAAAACCAATCATAGCAATAATGCTTATGGGCTTTCCTGTGAATAAAAGTCCTAGAAATCCTCCTGTAAAGGCCAGAGGAATGGTAAACATAATAATAAACGGTGACAATAGGGATTGGAACTGGGCTACCATGATTAAATACATAAACACCAGAGCCAATACCAGCATAAGCAATAACTGTCCCATTGCTTCATGAATCATTTCGTCTTCTCCAGCCATCTGCGCAGTATATCCTTCCGGCATACGATAATGGTCTAAAATCTTCTGCACTTTTTGACTTACCAGACCAATATTATAGCCTGAGGCAATTTCTGCTGAAACAGATACATAACGACTTTGATCTTCTCTGGAAATCGCCTGTGGAGTCAGGGAATCTTTAAATTCTGCTAGTTCTCCTACCAAAACCGTCCCCTTTTTCCCCTCACTGTCTGTATATTCCACAGAAATTCCTGCAATAGATTCTCTGGTCATGGCTTCCTTAACATCACTTTTTACATATACATCATAATCCTTAGCTGCTGTGGAAATCGTAGTAGCAGACGCTGCTTCTGCCAATTCTTTATTAATGGTCTGAAACACCTGAGCTACAGTAAGATTATATTTCATAGCCTTTTCCTTATTCACAATGACTTCATACTGCGCATCTGCATCTTCCAAACCATCACTGATATTTTGTGTTCCTTTTACACCCTCCAGCTGTTTTGCCAGCTCCTTGGCAATAGCCTGTAGTTCCTCTAACTCTTTCCCTTTAATCTGAATATTAATTCCACTTCCACCCAACGCACTCATATCCATGGCTGCAGTGGAAATCTGAATTTCACAGTCTTTTACATCTTTGGTACGCTTTTTGATCTCCTTTTCCAACTGGACATTGTCCAGGGTTTTATCCTCTTTTAGTACCAGATACATGGTTACTGTGTTAGAAGTGCTTCCTCCTCCAGACATCATAGAAGAGGTCGAAGCCATGGCTCCAATGGATTCAATATCTTTGATATCAGAAATTTTCTCCATCACTTCATTTGATTTAGCCGCTGTTTCTTCCAAGGGTGTTCCCTTTTCTGTGGTAACAGTCATGGTAACCTGTGTACTTTCCATAGATGGGAAAAATTCTGTTCCCTTTTTAATGGAAAGAATTGCACTTACAATAAATAAAGCTAAAGCTCCCAAAAGTACCCAGGTTTTATGGTGAAGGGCTTTTAAAATTAACTGACTATAACCTTCCTGCATGTTATCCAGAAATCTGAATTTCTTTTCTTCTGTTCTTTGTAAAAGTCCTGCAGACATCATAGGTACCACAGTCAAGGCTACAATCAGACTGGCAGCCAGAGAATAAGCAATGGTAAGTCCCATTTCCACAAAAAGCTGTCTAGTTATTCCTTCTGTAAAGACAATAGGCGCAAATACACACACGGTTGTCAGTGTTGAGGAGGTAATAGCTCCTGCCACCTGTTTTGCTCCCTCTATAGCTGCCTTTCTGGCTGGAACTCCTTCATTTCTCATGCGATAAATATTTTCAATAACAACAATGGAGTTATCCACTAACATTCCTACCCCTAGAGCTAAGCCGGAAAGAGAAATAATGTTTAGGGTAACACCTGAAAAATACATCATAACCAAGGCTGCTATCACGCTAATCGGAATAGAACATGCAATGACAAAGGTTGGTCGGATACTGCGAAGGAATACAAATAGAATCAAAATCGCCAGTACGCCTCCATAAATCATATTCTGCATAACAGAATGAATCACCATGTCAATATAAATACCCTGATCCATTAAGGTAGTAAAATGTAATCCTTTTTCCTCTTTCTCAAGCTCATCCATCCGTTCCAGAATTTTATCCGTTACATCCCCTGTGGAATATCCGGTCTGTTTTTCAATGGTAAGCATAACTCCTGGGTTGCCATTGATAACTGCATATACTTCTGAGGAATTATCCATCACCTGAATTTCTGCTACATCCGAAAGTTTTACAGGCTCCAGTCCCTCCAGACCTAAATCCAGAATAATTAAATCCTTCAAGGCATCTATATCTTGAACCTTTTCGCCTACCCGAATTAAATAATCTTTTTTGTCTTCTTGGACATAACCTGCCGGCATAGCAAAGTTTTCTGCTGCCAGAATCCCCTTAATCATGTCCTGGGTAAGTAGGGTATGTAAATCTGTCTGCTCCTGAATCTGTTCTTTCGCTGCATCTAACTGTTCTTTTCCAGCGTTAATTTGGCTTTGGGCTGCCTGCATCTGTGAGGTACTCACTTCTATTTTCGCTGCTGCAGAGCTCATCTGCACTGCTGCTAGAATCTTCTGTGTCTCTAGTTGGACTTCAGCCGCAGACATCTGGCTTTTTCCTGCTTCCAATTGTTCTTTGGCCTGATTTAATTTTTCTTTTCCTTCTTTGAGCTGGACCAGTCCCGCTTCCAACTGAGCCTGAGCTTCTGCAATCTGTGCAAGGCCGCTATTCGCCTCTTCAATCCCCTTATGAATCACCTCAATATCCATAAGAGCAAGGGCTTCGTTTAATATTTGCAGCTGCCCTTGGGCCTCTGCTTTTGCCCCGTTGAGACTTTCCAACTGAGTGTTCATTTCTGCAATAGCACTTTGCAGCTGTGCCTGCTCTTCTGGTGTCTCAGCTTGTTCCAGCTGACTTTCCAATTGTGCAATACTCTCTGTTGCTGTTGCAATTTGCGTTTCTAACTGGGCAATGCTGTCTTCCAACTCCTGCTTGCCTGCTACTGCCTGGTGATATTCATTTTTAGCTGCTGTCAATTCTTTTAAGATAGCTTCCACTGGAGCTCTTGATGCAGCCAGTATATCTCCTTGTTTTTCTAGTTCTGCCTGCTTTTCTTCCAAGGTCTGAAGCTGGGTATTGATTTCCTGCAGTCCTGCCTGCATCTGTTCTTTTGCCAGACTTAGCTGGGCGCTTCCCTGCCCAATCTGTCCTGCAGCCGCCTGCTGTCCACTCTCTAACTGCTGCTTGCCTTTTTCTAACTGTTCCTGCCCTTCCTCCAACTCTTTTTGGGCATCCTGAAGCTTCTGTTCTTCTCCTTCAAATTTTCCATTGATAGCATCCTGCACCTTTTGATTTACCGCATCAATCTTTTCCTGCTTAAGCTCCACACTAATCTGTTCTGTCACACCTCCAGAAACACTGACTCTCGCCACACCGGCAATACTTTCCATTTCCTGAAGAATACTGTTCTCTACATAATCCGTGGTCTGAGGTGCTGTAAGCCCATCCATGTCCACCGCTGCTACAAAAACCGGCAGCATATCTGGATTTAATTTCATAATCATGGGATTTCCAACACTTTCATCCCAATATCCTTTCATCTGATCCAGATTTTCCCGCATTTCCAGTGTGACAGAATCCATGTTTGCATCTTCGGAAAATTCCAAAATTACAACCGAGGCATTCTCACTGGAAACAGAACTGACATTTGTAATATTACTGACTGTAGCCATGCTCTGCTCAATAGGCCTGGTAACGACCTGTTCCACCGTTTCCGGACTGGCGCCTGGATAAGTAGTCATAACCATTGCATATGGCATATCCATGCTTGGCAACAGGTCTGTGTTCATTTTCGTGAAAGATACCACTCCTAAAATCAGCACCAAAATCACTGCTACTACCACTGTATAAGGTTTTTTCACACTATAACGTGATAACATATTATGTCCTCCTATTTTGCCCTTCTAACTTGTTTTGTTCTGAAAAAAATTATAATAACTCTAAAATTTGAAGTCAATCCATTTTATTTCAAATTAATTTTTTGTAATTTTTTCACTTTCTGTTGTATTTACCCATACCTTTTTGTATAATCAGTACATATCATGAGCTTTTAGGAAAGCGAAAGGGGGATTTTCATGTTCCATATTTCAAATTTTACCAGCAATGATGACATCCAGATACTCTCTAATCTTGGACCTTTTACAGTCATTGAATATCTCAGGGATCTGAGTGTCACACCTTCAGATGCCCAAACTGCCTATTTCTGCAATGCCATGAATGTACGGAAACGCCAGGTTATCTGTGATACCAGCAAGGCCAATGTTACCGTTCAAGCAGGAGCTATGCAGTGGATGGTAGGTAATGTGCATGCTACCACTGGGGTAAAAGGTGTAGGCGATTTCTTCGGAAAAGCTGTTCGTGGAAAGGTTACTGGAGAATCTGCTATTAAACCAGAATATACGGGGGACGGTATCCTAGTATTAGAACCAACTTATAAACATCTTCTTTTGGTGGACTTGGCCGATTGGAACGGCTCTATTGTGTTGGATGACGGTCTGTTTCTGGCCTGCGATTCTAAATTAAAACACAAAGCTGTCATGCGCTCAAACTTTTCTTCTGCAGTTGCAGGAAATGAAGGTCTGTTTAATCTTGGTCTTGTTGGGAACGGCGTGGTTTGCCTGGAATCACCTTGTCCAAAAGAGGAACTGGTAGAAATTACTCTCCAGGACGATGTTTTGAAAATTGACGGAAATATGGCCATTGCCTGGAGTGGCAGCCTGGACTTCACGGTAGAACGTTCTGGAAAAACCCTCATTGGCTCTGCTGCTTCTGGGGAAGGTTTGGTAAATGTTTACCGCGGAACTGGCAAAGTGCTTTTAGCTCCCGTACTGTAAGAAATTCTAAAAAAAAGGTTTCTGTTGATTCTGCCGTAGAAACGGTCAGCATCAACAGAAACCTCTTAAAACACAATTCTATTCTTGCTGTTCATCCTGATAAATTTTCTGAATCTCCTGAGATAATTCCCGATTTAAGTCATCCAAATCAATTCCGATTCCGCTTACCGGATAAAGACTTTGACTTGGCTTTGGTTTTTCGTACTGCTTTTGCCCCACTGCATACTCTTGTGTCTTTTGCAGTTCTTCCCTGATTTCCATATCTGGCTGCACTTCTTCCGTGCTCTTTTGCAAGGACTTTCTTTTTCTTGTTGTTGGTTCCGCTTCCCTGGTCTTTTTTACATGAGTAACCTTGGTTTTCTTTACCACTTTCTTTTTTCTTCTGGCTGGAAACCCTGGTCCCTTCTTTTTGGACGGACGATGAAACAGAGCTGCTTCCCAGTCCTTTCCTCTCATAAATGGAGCAGCCTGCACAGCAATACCAATGGCTGCCATGATGATTCCCAGCAGTAGTTCTCCTGCTCCTGCATCTTTCTCCAACATTTTCATCAAAAGATGAATGCCTCCAATACCTCCGCAAACAGCAGTAATCCCTATCATCATCTGTGTTTCATATCCAAGCGCCAAAGTTGCAGCAAAAATACCAATAATCAGGGCAATCATATGTTGGGTCATGGTTGGCTCCTTGAAAAAAGAAGACACTAGAAAATAAACCAGGCCTGTACACATGAAAAAAATACCGAACTTGTACAAAAGCCACGCCAGAAGTCCCAAAATCAGGGCTCCTCCTGCTGCACACAACAGTGCCATCATCTTATCCTCTAGAATAAAATAACCGGCTCCGCCACCTGCAGCTCCTCCTATGAGGATTCCTAAAATGCATCCCCAAACCTTTCTCAAACGATACCCCATAAAACAATTTAAAAAAGCAAATACCGTTCCCCCAAAATACATGACAATAAGATACTGCTTGGGAATCAGCTCCCACAGATTCTTCACCCATTGCAGTAACTCTGCAATCTGCACATTACTCATAACTTTCTTACATTCCTTTCAGATATACATGTTTCATATACTTCAGTGTTTCTTTCTCCCCTCTGTCTGCCAACATTCGCAGTAAAAACTCCAAATCCCGATTCGTATCCTCATGTACAAACCAGAGCTTTTCCTTGCTGTGAAGAAAATATGCTAAAGGCGCTTCATCCGTATAGGTGTCTGGATGGTAGTTTCTGGATGCACTTATACGATCCACTACCATCTCTGCAATATATTTCCTTGGCATTGGCACCCCGTGAATGACAGTATCACAGTGAATACCATAGTCCACCCAATGTTCAAAATGATGTTTATTTCTCCCATAGTGATGAATCCAGGAAGTAGAAAGACCGGTTGCCTCTCTCTCCGCATTATTGGGACTTCTGTTTCCTTGATAATATTTACACCCTACAGAAAATTCTGTCCAGGAATACTTGGATAAGTCATGAAGCAATCCTTGTTTGTAAAGTCCTATCTGAAAACAATATTTCATCACTAAAAGCTTGTGCCTTGTAATCGTTTTAAAATGCTGCCAGATCCCCATAATGTTTCATCCTGCTTTCCTGTTAATATAATCAATGTTCTTGGCGGTACCTGGATACTCTTCTCTTTTACCAAAACGCCCTCTTCTAAAAATCCTCCATGCTCTGTCTCATCCGTGCGTGCCACAACCGTCCATGAAATATCATCTGGTGCTCCAGGCAAGGCAATCTCATGAGACATCCAATGAAAATTCCAGGCAAAAAACAAAAATTCTCCTGATTCTTTACAATAATCCTTGCAATACATCATTCCCAAATGCCGCAATCCCGGCTCCTTGGATACAAACCATGCCTGGTTTGTGTGATAAGACAAATCTGGATAACCCAACGCTTTATAATCGGTTCCCTTTGGCTCTTGTTCCAGATGAAGGATTTCCTGATTTTTCCGAAAAGCAATTGCCTGTTTTACAAAAGTAAATAAATCCTCTCTGGTTTTCTTCTGATTCCAGTTAATCCAGGTCAATTCGTTATCCTGACACCAAGCATTATTGTTTCCCTTCTGAGTTTGTCCCCACTCATCTCCCTGAAAAATCAGCGGAGTTCCCTGACTGAATAGCAAAAGTCCAAAAGCATTTTTTAATTGTTGTAACCGGAGACTGATAATCTCTTTTTTTCTGGAAGGTCCCTCTACGCCACAATTCCAGGTACAATTATACTCTTTTCCATCCTGATTATTTTCTCCGTTTGCCTCATTATGACGCTCTTCATAAGAAACCATGTCCATCATGGTCATTCCATCCTGGTCTGCCATATAATTAATCACCCCATACTGTCTGGGATTTCGTTTACTGCGGAATAGAAATTCCTCTGCTGTATTTTCGTCTCCTTTTAACATATGGCGCATACCATAATAAAATCCTTCATTGTACTCAGCGCCGTTTTTGTAAGCTGGCTCCTCTTTTCCATAAATACGCTCTCCATCCAGAAAACTGAAAAACAACTTGGTTTCTGCTAGCAGAGGGTCTTTCAGAAACAATTCCTGACACACATTTCCAATCAGACGGAACCCGTCAATATGATACTTCAGTTTCCAGTAACGCACAATTTCCAGCATTTTCGCCGGCTCCATGGTCTGGTCAAAATAAAATTCCATGAGACATTCCAAGCCTGCCTCGTGGAGTTCATTCACCATATGGCTAAATTCCTGCATGGGATTTTTAGAACCACAGAACCCTGCTTTTGGCACAAAATAAAACGCCTCACCTGTATATCCCCAAACATTGATTCTTGTTTTCTCTTCTTTTCGTGCTTCTTCTGTCTGCGGATATTTTCCTAGTCTTGTCTTGGATTTCATCACTTCCTGATATTCATAGGCTGGCATCAATAAAATCCCCGTCACACCCAGCTCCTGAAAATAAGGAATTTTTTGCTCTACTCCTTGGAAGGTTCCTTTTTTCCGAACTCCGGAGCTTCTGTGCATGGTAAAGCTGCGCACCTGTAATTTATAAAGCAGGGAATCCTTCAAAGGTTTTGGCACAAAGTTTTCGTCTGTCCAAGCAAATTCCTGTTCCTGCTCCACACAGCACAATTCCTGCCCCTCATGTTCTTCCTGACGGATGCCAAAGGGCGGCACGTTTCTTAAGGCCTTGGCATAAACATCCTGTTTGATTTCCCCGTCAATGCGGTAGTTATAGCACACTTCTCCTTTTGGAAGTCCTTTTACCAACAAGGAAACCAAATTTCCCCTTCTGCTTTCCTCTGAGAAAGGAATCTCTATACTCCTGGTTTCCTTCTTCTCCTTCACATACAGCACCAAAGCTGCTTCTTTTCCCCGTGGCAATTCTAAGGTAAATTCATACCCTTCCTTTGTTTTTTTCACTCCCGGACACGCAGTATTCCCAGAAGCTGCCTGTATTCTCTGTATGGTCTCTATTATTTTTGTCTCCAAACGGGCACCTCTTTTCTTTTATTTTTATGATTCTTTACATCTTTTTTCCATATAATCGTAAACCTGCGGCACATCCTGTTCATTGGAAAGCACCACCAGCACATCTCCTGCCATAAGCTGGGTTTTTCCTTTTGGAATTAGCTCTGTGGCGTTTCGTCTCACTGCTACCAAAAGACAGCTTGCTGGCCAATCCTCCTGGCTAACCGTTTGATTTTCCAGAGGGCTGCCATGAGAAATCACAAACTCCTGCAGTACTTTTTCTCCCTGCTTTTCACATACCTGTATGCCTCTGCTCTTTAACAGATTTCCAAGAAGGCTTTCATAAATAGGCTCTGATTTCACAGCTGTTGCAGTAAGATAAGCCACAATAGCAACCAGAGACATGGAAAGCATCTGACTCACTTGTCCGGTCATCTCAAAAATCAAAATAATACCAGTAATAGGAGCTCTTACAATGGCTGTAAAATACCCTGCCATGGCAAGGAGTACAAAGTTACTAATATAGGAAGCATCCAGACCCAGAAATTCTGCTGCAAAAGTACTGTAAGCCCCTCCAATCAAAGCTCCAAGAACCAAAAGTGGAAAGAAAATACCTCCAGGTGCTCCAGATCCAAAACAGATAAGCGAAAATAAAAATTTTGCTCCCAGTAAGAACAGCAAAACAGGAAGTACCATGCTGCCACTAGCTGCCTGATCAATAAGATGATGACCGCTTCCTAAAATTTCTGGCATCACCAGTCCCAGCACACCTGCCAGAAGAAAGGGAATCAAAAGTCTGGTGGTTTCATTTAAATTCTTATTTTTCTTATAAAGACCTTGTACCCACAAAGTCATCTTATTGTAAAAGGCACCTAAAAGTCCCAGCAAAATACCCAGAATTACAATGTGCCAGTAATACCTGGGTTCTACCTCTAAGCCAATATCAAACTGAAACACAGATTCAAAGCCCATAAACTGACTGGATATGTAGTCTGCTGTAATGGAAGCTGTCATAACAGAAACCAGTACAGAAACAGAGAAGTTCTTGTGAATTTCCTCCAAGGAAAACATGACTCCTGCCAAAGGCGCATGAAAAGCTGCCGCCAATCCAGCGCTTGCACCACAGGTTAGAAGATATTTCTCCTCGGTTTTCTCTCTATTTAGCGCTTTTGACACTGCTTTTCCTGCCATGGCTCCAATCTGAATAGACGGACCCTCTCGCCCCAGAGAAAGCCCTGAAAATAAGGAAAGAAAGCCTCCCAAAAATTTTGCTGGGAGAACCTTCCACCAAACCTGGTCCAATTTTCCCATCATTTCCCCTTCCACCTGGGGAATACCGCTGCCGGATATCATAGGCTCATACTTCACCAATTTTCCTACAATACAGGCAAGAGCAAACAGAACAAAAAACCATAGCCCTGCAATCACCGGATATGTCCTTGCATACCCTAACACCCACTCCATGCCTTTTCCTGCATATTCCAAAATCACTCTATATAGAAGCACCACGATTCCTGCCACAATTCCTACTAGGAAACCTTCACCTGTAAGAATTGCCTTGAAATGTGCTGCTCTTTTTAATAAATGTGATGTATTCTTTTTCAATGATCACCCTCCTGCTCTTATCCCTCATTGTATGTTTATTATACGTGTCCCTGTATGAAATTGCAAACGCTTTCTTCTTACCAAAGGTTGCATTCCCTTTTGCTATCTGATAAAATACAGAAAGAAAAACTATTACATATAGAAGAAAGAGGTCCAAACATGAGTGACGAAACTTATACAGCAAACTTAGAAAGCTGCAATCCCAGCGATTGTGCATCCTGCACTGCTAATTGCTCCAGTGCCGGAGGAAAAAACCAGGGAACCATTCCCAATGTTCCAAATCCTACGATTAAATTAACACTAGATGATGATTCTGTGTTAGAATGTGCTGTTTTAACCACTTTCCCAGTGGAAGAATTTGGGGAATATATTGCACTGGTTCCTTTAAACAAAGACGGAAAAAATACCACTGGCGAAACTTATCTGTTCCGCTATGCTGAAGAAAATGATAATCCTGTTATTACCAACATTGAACGGGAAGACGAGTACATGGCTGCTGCAGAAGCGTTCCATGATTTTATTGCAAATTTGAAAACAGAAGCAGAACTTGCTGAAGAAAGTAAAAATGATTAAACGAAAAAGTAAGGGGTTAATCCCCTTACTTTTTCGTTGTGCTTCCTAATCCACCATTTCTCACGGCTGTAGCATCATCATCTTCAGTAATACCATACTCCAGGAAAATCCCCTGAGCAAAACCAGTTCCAGCAGCAACCTGCACTGTTTTTCCTTCATTTGAATCATTGGTAATTTTTATAAAAATATGACCTTCGTTGTCTGAATAAAAATAATCGCTATCAATAATTCCTACCGTGTTATTTAACTGCAAACGGTATTTAAATCCAAGACCACTTCTTGGATAGATTTTTAAAACCCATCCCAAGTCCATTTCCGCCCGAATACCGGTAGGCATCTTCAATGTTTCTCCTGGTCTCAGTTCAAAATCCACAGGGCTGAAAAAGTCATATCCAGCACTTCCTGCTGTGGCTCTTTTCGGTAATTTAATATTCTCATAAATGCTCTTAATAATTGCTTCTTCCGTGTCTCCAAAAGCATCCTTCCAGCCTTCTAAAAATTGTTCTTCACTTACCTTATGAAATTTTGCAATCCGCTTCATGGGCTCCTCCTAGTCATGCAGCACTACACTGCCTGTTTCTAATGATTGTTTCACATCAATAACTCTCTGGTTCGCGCTTCCCTTCCATTTCAGGGAAACATCTCTTTGTTCCAAAATAAATTTTCCATCTACTAATACATCTACATAAGATAGCATTTCTAAATCCTGTAGTTCTTCCCATAAATATCCTGTATACAGCCAAATGGTTTTCTTGGGATATTTTTCCCTCAATTCTTTTGCAAAAGCAGTGATTTCCAAACGATTTCCCTGATATAAAGGGTCTCCTCCTGAAAAGGTAATGCCAGACACATAAGATTTTTCCATCTGTTCATAAATTTCTTCTTTTGCAGCTTCATCAAATTCCAGACCTCCTTTTGGGTCCCAGGTAATAGGATTTTGACAGCCTTTGCATCCATGGTCGCATCCTGCTACCCAAAGTACCACTCGAAGTCCATCTCCATTTAACATATCTTCTTTTGTAATATTGTGATACCGCATGTAGTATTTCACCTCTTCATCTTTTAAACAGAAAAAGGGTATTACACTAAACATATTCCGAAATACTGCTTAATGCAATAACCCCTCTTTTCTTCATTTATATCTATCTTTTTATACTTCTTCTGGAACGTCTTTCATGCTAAAGCTAATGCGTCCCATTTTATCCTTGCCCAGACATACAACCTTTACTACATCTCCAAGGGCAAGCACATCTTCTACTTTGTTAATTCTTTCTTTTGCAATCTTAGAAATGTGAACCATTCCTTCTTTTCCTGGAGCAAACTCAAGGAATGCACCAAATTCTTTGATGCTGATAACTTTTCCTGTAAAAATCTGTCCTTCTTCAAAGTCTGTGGTAATGGTCTTAATATATTCAACGGCTTTATCCATCATCTGCTGGTCAGTACCACATACAGAAACTGCACCGCTATCATCAATATCAATTTTCACACCTGTTTCGTCAATAATCGCATTGATGGTTTTTCCTCTCTGGCCTACTACATCACCGATTTTTTCAGGGTCAATCTGAATCT
>CAJKMA010000021.1 GCA_905200905.1 uncultured Bacillota bacterium | reverse complement strand
AGGAAGATGTGGTTATCTATCAATTCAAACCAAAAGATGACGGATATTTTTTTGAATCTGCTTTTCTTTCAAATGCAATCTCTAAAAATGATGTGACAGGCAAAGAAGATGGGATTCTTCATAATAAAAAATAGTGTAAAAAAGGGGCTATCGGGAAATAGATAGCCCCACCTTTTCCTGTTAGACAATTGTGTGTTTTGTATCCTTCATGTTTTTTATAGTTTAATAAATTATTTTATGCAGTTACCTTTAAATAATAATTCGTTTGATTTCTAGCATTTAGCATTGATTTCTTTCGTACAAAAATAGTATATTTCACATTTTTAAATTCTATATGGCTGTATTCTGCGGACAACTAAAGATAAACTTATGTTAAACGATATCCCTTTAAATTATACTTCTTCATAATCACGAAACACCACAACTCCACAGGGTTCTAAGACAATTTCTTCATCCATCTCTTTAGCATAAGAAGAATACAATATTTCACATTTCTTTTTAATTTTAATAGATGTATCCTGTGATCTATTAAAAACAAATTCAAAAACTTGGTTTCCATGAACTCTCTGAATACACAAAGGTGCTATATCATCACCAACAAATTTATCTTGTTTCTTGAAAATATATTTTGAGAAAAACTCAGTCGCATCTTGTTTTCCTAATTTAGTTCCTATATAAAAGGCTGAACCTTCTCCAACTTTTCTTTCTGTAACAACAGGTTGACCAACTAAGGACTCATCTCCAGCTGCATCTTCAATACTAGAAAGGATACGACATTCTTCTGATATTTCCGCTATATCATCTACCCACATTTCACCTTCCCAACCATTACTCAAAGAAACCTTATGCCCTTTATCAATCGCTACAAACTCCTCAATCCGAACTCCCAATAGCTTACAAAAAGCTCCTGGATATCCCCCTAAATACACATGCTCACAAGAGTCTGCTATTCCCGAACCATATGTAATAATCAATTTTCCGCCGTTGTTTACATACCTTTCTGCCCTTTTGCTGATTTCTTCATCAACAAGAAATGTAACTGGAAACATAACACTTTCATATTCCTCCCAGGCATCCTCTTTCCCTATCACATCTGCGGGAATTCCCGTATTTAAGATTGCCTGATACCAATGAAAAAATTCCTGGCGGTAATCAAAGAGCCTTGTCAATAATCCATTTTCATAAGACCACCACGAATCATAATCATAAATCATAGCAATACTCGATTTGCTAACTTTACTCCCTATTATAGGACTCAAAATCTCAAGAGCCTCTCCTAATGAACAGATCTCTCTATAAACTCTGCTATTCTCACCTGCATGAGGCAGCATAGCAGAATGAAATTTCTCTGCACCAGCCTGAGATTGTCTCCACTGGAAGAAACAAACTGCGTCCGCTCCGTTTGCTACATGAATCAAAGCATCCCGAACTATTTCCCCTTTTTTCTTTCTCAAATTAATCGGACGCCAATTCACTGAGGATGTAGAATTTTCCATTAAAAACCATGGTTTTTTTCTGGCAATCCCACTGACAATTGCCGCTGACATAGCCATTTCATCCAAATGACGTTCATCCGGAAGATAATAATGATCATTAGAGACAAAATCCAAATATTTCCCCCATTTAAAACAATCTACTGGATTTACTTGATTTTCAAGCACCATTAAATTAGTTGTTACAGGAATATCGGGCGTTATTCTATGCAAAACTTCTCTCTCTGCACAATAATATTCCAATAAAGCATCTGAAGAAAATCTCTTAAAATCTAAAAGAGTGGTAGGATTTATTCCAGCATAACATTCTCTCGGCGGAATAATTTGAGACCATTCTGTAACCATTTGAGACCAAAACATACCATTCCATGCAGCATTTAACTTTTCCAAACTTCCATATCTTTCTTTCAGCCATTTTTGAAATCCTCTTGCTGCATCTTCGGAATAATCAAAAACATTATGACATCCTAATTCATTGGACACGTGCCATGAAACAATAGCTGGATGATTTTTATAATGTTCTGCCATTTTTTCTGTTAAGCGAAGCGCATATTTTCTAAACACAGATGATGTAGGACGCCAGTGCTGTCGTCCTCCTGGCCAAATTATATTTCCATTTTTATCACATGGCAATACTTCAGGATGTTTTGTTGTAAGCCAGCGTGGCGGTGTTGCTGTTGCTGTTGCCATGTCCACAGCAATGCCTGCCACAAATAATTTTTCTACAACATCATCCAGCCATTCAAAAGAGAACACACCCTCTTCAGGTTCTAACAGCGTCCAGGCAAATACTCCTAAAGTAACAATATTAACCCCCGCCTTTTTCATAAGCCTTATATCTTCCTGAATCATATAAGACGGCCATTGTTCTGGATTATAATCACCACCGAACCATATTTTCTTTTTCTCTCCAGTTAGCGGCTGTGGAAAACAATACTCCATATTTTCTATCACCCTTTCTCTGCCCCAAGAGCTAAACCAGACTGCCAATACTTTTGCAGACAAAGAAAAGCAACAATCAAGGGCAAAATTGTTAATAATGAACCTGTCAATACAAGATTTTGAATCATTTCACCGCTTCCTCCCGCAGACACACCAACCAGATTCCATTGATACAGACCTAATGTTAAAGGATATAAATTTGTATCTTTTAACATTACCAGTGGAAGGAAAAAATTATTCCATACAGACACAAATGCAAACAAAAATACTGTAACCAGAGCAGGTGACAATAATGGCAAAGATATCTGAAAGAATGTACGCCATGGTCCTGAACCATCTATTTCTGCTGCTTCTAAAAGTCCTGTAGGTACTGCCTGTCCTGAAAAAATCCACATCAAATACACTCCAAACGGCGATACAAAAGATGGAATAAGGACAGCCCACATAGTATTTGTAATTCCTAATTTAGAAAACAATAAAAATTGTGGAATCGCCAGTGCAATGCCTGGTACAGAAATAGAACCTAAAATTACCAATAATATAATTTTCTTCCCACTGAACCGCAATTTGGCTAATGCATATCCTGCCAATGCTGCCAGCAATGTAGATATCACTGAACTTATTACTGTATAAAAAATAGAATTCAACAACCATCTTGTAAAAATTCCATCATGGTAAGTAAACACCTGATTGATATTATCCAATAAAGCAAATTTACCTCCAAAGGATAAACCAAAAGTTCTTGCAAAATCTTCTTGCGTTTTTGTAGCATTAATAAACAGCCAGATATATGGCATTAAAGAATATACACAAAACAAAAATGCGAAAAATGATAACAGATTACTTTTTTTAGGGTTGGTAACTGTATAGAGTCTTCTTGCACTTTTCCTTTTCACCTCTATCACTCTCCTTCCGAATTCATTGTTTCACGCAGACCACGTATTTGAACTGCATATGCAATGGCAATGGTAAGTACAGCCATCACAATAGCCAATGCCGCTGCATATCCCTGCTGAGAACCTGTAAACGCTAAATTGTAAATATAAATATTAGGAGTATAATAATTTGTAATCCCTGAATTTCCTACCATCCTGCTTAAAATTGTAGGTTCATTAAATAGCTGGAAACTTCCAATAATAGAGAAAATAACGGCTATAATCAAAGAACCTTTAATGGCTGGCAATTTAATATACCATACAATCTTTGACCCACTTGCCCCATCTATTTCTGCCGCCTCATAAAGTTCCATAGGTATTGCCTTTAAAGATGAATAAAAGATTAACATGTTATAACCTGCATAAGTCCATGTTGCCATAACAGCGATAGAAACCAACGTCCACTTTGGAGAAAATGGATTAAAATCTGTACCCAAAAAACTATTTATGTTCTTAAACAATCCGTATTTTGTTCCAAGCATAAATCCCCACATCAAGGTACTAACTATGGCAGGTACTCCATAAGGAAGAAAAGAAACAATCCGAATAAACTTGGTGGCTCTTAAACGCATAGAATCTAGTCCTAAAGCTAAAAGTGCGGAAATCACCAGCATAACTGGAACCTGTATAATGGTATATAACACTACCCTTTTTACACCATCCCAAAACTCTGGATCCTGCAAAATCTGTGCATAATTTTTTAATCCTACAAACACCTCTCCTCCTACTAGTCTGTTTTGAAAAAGACTAATATAAACAGAATATATAATAGGAATAACAAATACAAATAGAAAGCAAATGCCAAAGGGTGCTATAAACAACCATCCTGTTTGTTTCCTTTTATGAAACACCTTCTTTTTTGCTTTTTTACCATCTCTTCCACTCATTTTATATTCCTCCACATATTGCAAAATCTGCATTTACAAATAATGCGCTTTCTCTGAAAAAGAGAACAGCGCATTATTTGTTTCTAAATATTTTCCAGCAGATTATTTTACACTGAATCCTTGTTCATTTCCGTAATCAATACTATTCTTCTGCCAAGATTCAAACACTCCTAATAAGTCACCTTCACCATCTGTAAAATATGGTACAGACACATCTGTCCATTCTGTTCGCATCCACTCAAAAAATGGAGGAAACTGCCATCCCGTTCTTACATTGGCTGCTGCATCTGCAATAATCTGGTTATACTGCTGGTCTCCATAATATTCATTTGTCTGATTTAAGTAGTCCTCATTCTCCAGCACAGCAACATTGGGTACCGTTGCATTTGCATCTACACGTGCCTGTACTCCGTCACCATGCGTAATATAGTCTACAAACTTAAATGCTGCTTCCTTCTTTTCAGATGCTTGCAAAATAGCTAATGTACTTCCACCATTTTCTGCACTATAGTTTTCTCCTGCATTCCACTGAGGCATTGCTGCCACGCGAAAATCTCCTGCTGCATCTGGTGCTCGCGGTGGAAGGTTTGCGGTCATCCATCCTCCAATAACCTGAGTAGCTAAGGTTCCGTCATTCAAAGCACGATTCCAATCATCAGACCAGTTCATAATTTCATTGGTAACTAAATCTTCTTCTATCATTTTCTGCCAGAAGGATAATGCTTGTTTTGTATTTTCATCAGAAAAATCAATTTTTACTTCATCTCCTTCATTTACAAAAGGTTGTCCTCCTGCCTGCCATATCATAGAAAGAATTAAAAAGATATCTCCGGAGGCATTAGAAATATAATAATCATCTCCTAATGCACGAACTTTTTTTGCTGCCTCATAGTATTCATCCCACGTAGTTGGTGCTTCTGTAATCCCTGCTTTTTCAAAAGTAGCCTGATTATAAAACATCACTACCGGACCATAATCTAAAGGAAGTGCATAGAGTGTATCATTAAAATGTATGCCATTCCAAGCCGCTTCAACATAATCCTCCGAATATTCTTCTGCTCCGAATTGTGACAAATCGGCCAACTTTTCAGCTACTGCAAAATATGGCACTGAAAAATACTCAAATTGCGCTACATCCGGAAAACCTGTTCCAGCTTGTAATGCATTATCAATAGCACGATACTGTTCACTTGCAGACCCAACATTTTCATATTTTACTTTGATATCTGGATTTGCTTCTTCAAAAGCTGGAATTGCATCCTCTATTGTAGCATCCCAAGACCAAATGGTAATTTCTGTTTTTCCAGACTCATCCGTGTTCGCCTGTTCTTTTTCTACTGAATTTTTATTTTCTTCCTTTGATTTGCTGTTTTCACTTCCTCCACATCCTACGAAAACGGAAGTCATCATGGAAACACTAAGCAGTAAACATATCGCTTTTTTCTTCATAATATGTAATCCTTCCTTTCTTTTGACTAATTATCTTAGTTGCAGAAATTAAAACTTTTCCACGTGGTAAAACAGTACTGATTATCCCTTGTTTTTCTTTCTGAAATTAAAATACCACATTATTTTTATCGAAACAATCGAAATAAGCATTTTATACAAATTATTATTATTTTATCAGAAGATAATATTCATTTTTTATTATATTTTTATATTTTTTCGATAAAAAAAGAATACCACAGAAAGTCTCAGTCTCAAACATGCTCACTGCAAACTTCATGTGGTATCCTTTGAATTATATTACTGATTCATGACTGAAAAATTTTGGAACTCACCTATTCCATTTTCCGCAAACATTCCTAGATACACTCCTGTAAATGTCATAGTATCCGTAACTTCTGTACACAACCCTGCTGTCTGTCCAGATTCTAAGAATTCATAGTTTACTCCATCATAGGAATAATAGAATTTATATAATTCTTTATCTGTTTTTATTTTCAAGTATAAACTTGCATTTTGCGCAATACATACACTCTTAGTTTTTGCCTGAACATCAAAAACCTGTTTTTCTACAGAAACGAAAAACTTTCCATCCCTTTTTTCTAAAAATAAATCATAGTGAAAGGACTGATTATAATAAGCTGTGAGACCAATACGCATATTCTGCTCTGATGAACAAACCTTCACTTTAACACTAGCTTCGGTCTCAAAGGCCCTTTGCCTGATTCCTAAAAATGTGGGGGAATCCTGCATACTTAATGTTATATGACTCCCTCTTAAAATAAGTTCTTTTTTCTCTGTTTTCACTTCATAATTTTCGTATTGTGGGTTTCTTAAAAAATTATATTCATTTTTTAACTTTGTTACAGAAAATTCATCATAAAAACTCCAATCCTGTATTTTTGCTTCTCCAGGAAGAGGAGCATCCATTTCCAGAGCAATCATTCCTTCTTGATTTTCCATCCCCACAATGGGCCATCCATTTACCCAACGTACTGGTACAAGATACGTCTCGCGTCCCAAATTATGTAAAAGTACTCTACGCTTTTCGTTTGTAATAGAACGAACTCCTAAACATACAAGCCACCAGTTTCCATTGGCATCTTCTATCATATCTCCATGACCAGTACATAAAATATCTTCTTTCATGTCATTCCTATGTGTTAGGATAGGATTATGTGGACAGGCTTCAAAAGGACCATATGGGGAATCACTTCGCATAATTGTCTCCATATGTCCATATTCTGTTCCCCCTTCTGCCATCATTAAATAATACTTTCCAAACCATTTATATAAATGTGGCCCTTCAGCATATTTTCCACCGCACCCTTTTGTAAGTAATCTGGTATCCGCATATTTTTCTCCGGTAAACGGATTTAATTCACAGATGTAAATTCCCTCTTTACCTTCTGAAAATTCAGCTGTACAAAAATATACCTTTCCGTCATCATCAAACAGCAATGATGGGTCTATTCCTTGTTGGTCTACCCAGACTGGTTCAGACCATCCTTCAAGAATACTTTTTGAATAAACAATAAAATTGCCTTTTTTTCCAACATTCGTAGTGCACATGAAAAAATATCCATCATGGTATCTCAATGTAGGAGCATAAATTCCTTTTGAAGGTGCTAAATTTTTTAAGTCCAGCTGGCTTTCTCTGGTTAATACATACCCTTCCAGTTCCCAATTCGCCAAATTTTTACTGTGATATACTGGAACACCTGGAAAATATTCAAAAGATGAATTCATGATATAATAATCTTCTCCTACTCTGCATATTGTAGGATCTGGATTATAGCCTGGTATAATGGGATTTTGATATTTCATAATACTATCTTCTCCTTTTTTCTTTAAATATCCTTTTTGCAGCAAGAGTCTCTGATAATCAATTTTCCATTTAGCACGATATGTTCTGGAGGCATTCCTGCAATTCTTCTCAAAAGCATATTCGCTGTCAAAATTCCGATTTCAAATCTGGGCATTTCTATCGTTGTAAGAAGTGGCTGAATAAAACGTCCAATAGAAATGTTGTCACATCCTATCACAGAAATTTCTTCTGGTACTTTAATTTTTTCTTCATGAAGTGCTTGCATTACTCCTATCGCTGTTTCATCATTTACTGCAAAAATAGCGTCTGGAAGTTTTTGATGTTTTTTCAAAAATTCTTTAGTTGCTTCATATGCATCTTCCTCTGTCACATCACAATATACCTTCCATTCTGATGGAACTTCTATTCCGTTTTTTCTCAATGCATCTAAAAATCCTCGTTCTCTATCCGGACAATCTTTAGGACATTTTCCAAATAATGCAATATCTTTTCTTCTCATCTGAATGAAATAATTTGCTACTTGCTGCCCTATATTCCAATTATCTATCATAGCACTGCTAATCCCTTCATGTCCTGCTGGAGGGCAACATAGCACAATGGGATACTCTTCATCAGCTGCCATCTGAAGCATCTGGTCATCTCCATTGCTATCTGTTATAACAATAATTCCTTTACAAGTTCTATCCTGTATCAAAGATCTAAAATGCTTCTGAAAGGAATCGTTACCACTAAACAAAACCATTTCCATTTTGTTTACACTCAAAGTCTCATTAATCCCTCGCAACACATCAATCCAAAAGGGACCTATAAGACTTCCCATAATAACTGCAACAGAATTTTTTTCTTTTAAAACATTTT
The DNA here is from genome assembly GCA_905200905.1 of uncultured Bacillota bacterium. Taxonomy (GTDB): domain Bacteria; phylum Bacillota; class Clostridia; order Lachnospirales; family Lachnospiraceae; genus Blautia. The sequence goes on along the minus strand of CAJKMA010000021.1, from coordinate 33,859 downwards.
TTTTTGCAATAGAAGCAGGGATATACCCTAGTTCTTTTGCTGCTTGATAAATTTTTTCTCTGGTGGCATCACTGACTCTTACAGGGCTATTATATGCCAAAGATACTGTTGAAATTGAGACACCAGCTTTTTGAGCCACATCTTTAATTGATATCATCTTTTCCCTCTATTCTTTCCTCTGCTTTATAAAAAAATATCATAAAAATAAAATCGAAACAATCGAAACAAAATAGAGCCGTCCCATGAAGTGGAAAACACATATTTCCTAATCCCTCACACGACAGCTCTATCTCTGTTCTTATAACCTTATTTCTCTTTCCCTACATAGTAAACTTGCTAATACTTTCTTCAAACTCCTGGTTTGTTCCATGGCAGTTCACTACCAGAGGACGCTCAAGTCCAAGTGCGAAAACACCCAGTATGGATTTTGCATCTACTACTGCTCTTTGATATGTCAAATCTATATCAAACTCGCATTTTCTGGCTGCTCTTACAAATTCTTTTACATCATCTGGATTTGTAAAACAAATTTTTATTTCCTTCATACTCTTATTTCTCCTTTTTGTCCTGTCTTTATTCTTTCCATATTTTCCTTCTTCAAACAAAAGCAGAACAAAAACAAGTTTTATTCCTGAAACAATGGGGTAGAATAATACCGATCCCCACTATCCGGCAAAAGTACCACAATGGTCTTGCCTTTGTTTTCTTTTTTCTTGGCCGCTTCTATGGCTGCATAGAGAGCTGCCCCTGCTGAAATCCCTACCAGAATCCCCTCTTTATGTGCAAACAGTTTCGCTGTATCAAAGGCTGCTTGTGTTTCTACTGGTATAACTTCATCATAAATGTTTGTATTTAATACAGTTGGGACAAATCCTGCTCCAATTCCCTGGATTCCATGAGGACCTGGGGTTCCTCCTGAAAGTACCGGAGAATCTGAGGGTTCTACGGCAATTACTTTTATATTGGAATTCTTTGATTTTAAATATTCACCGGTTCCTGTAATGGTTCCGCCTGTTCCCACAGATGCCACTAAAAAATCAACCTGGCCATCTGTATCTTCCCAAATTTCCGGCCCTGTTGTGAGAAAATGCGCCTGGGAATTTGCCGGATTGTCAAACTGCCCTGTAAGAAAACTACCTGGGATTTCTTTTGCCAATTCTCCAGCCTTAGCAATAGCTCCTGCCATTCCTTTTGCACCATCTGTCAATACGATTTGGGCACCGTATGCTTTCAGTATGTTTCTTCTTTCCACACTCATAGTTTCCGGCATGGTCAAAATCAGTGAATACCCCTTAGAAGCCGCAAGAGCCGCAAGACCAATGCCTGTATTTCCGGATGTAGGTTCAATAATGGTTGCACCTGGTTTCAAAACGCCTCTTTGTTCAGCATCTGCAATCATATTTTTTGCAGCTCTGTCCTTTACGCTTCCTGTGGGATTCAGATACTCCAATTTTACCAACACCGTTGCCTCTAACTGATACTCCTTTTCCAGACCTGTAACTTCCATAAGAGGAGTATTTCCAATCAATTCAGCTACATTTTTGTATACTTTTTTACTCATGGTTTTATTCTCCTTTCCAGAATCTGTTCTGACTTATGCCTAAGCTGTTTTTCAGCTTCTCCCTATCATAACACAAAAACTGCCATTTGCAACAGAATTTTTCTGTCCCAAACAGCAGTTTTTCTTTTCTATTTCTATATTTCTTGCTTTTAAATCTCGTACCAGATGATTTCGTTTGCTTTCATCTGTAAGTCAAAGCTAGAGCCATCTCCTCTGTAAATTGTGGTCTCCTGTGGCTCATAGGTATTATTTACCACACAGTATTTTCCATTTTCCACATAGGCATGAACTTCTACATTATAGTTAGTGCTGTACCATCTCAGCAGATTTTCTTCATCATGTGTACTCCATAAAATAGAACGATACAACAGACGGTTATTAGCAAAGCTATAAGGCAAACCGCTCATATAAACAGCACGACCTTTTCCAAATTCATGGACAGCCAAATTGACTCTGTGGTCTTTCTGAACCAGCACCTGTGTACCTTCCAGCGCATAGATATTCTTCTGGTTTTCTCCAAAATCAATATCTTCTGTCTGGTCTTTTGTAATGAAATGTTCTGCACACTCCCAATTATATTTATCATATCCCAATGTAAATCCAGTCTCTTTTTCCACACCGAATACATTTGCAAGCTGAATATAACGACCATTTTCCTGGTGTCCAGTAGGTTCTCCAATACCGATAATACCGCCGCCTTCGTAGACAAATTTTTTCACTGTTGCAGAAATCACCGGATTACTCCACCAGCTTCCTCCTGTATGAGCAGTATCTCCATCTCCTACATTAATCAATACATCAATATCATCCAGAATTGCCGGATTGTTCAAAATATCCTGGAAATTAATAAATTTCACATCAAATGGCGCACCTGCCAGCGCTTCAATAACTCCTGCATAGAAATAATTTTCTTTGAAATAAATAGCGTGGTGTACCATATGACATCCCCAGGCACGCATTTTTCCCCAGCAGTTTAAAACAGCAACTTTTTTAATGCAGTATGGTACACAGCCTTTCATGTTATCATATAAGGTACGGAATTCCTGGCAAACATCTTGAACATAATCTACGAATTCCGGAAATTCCAACGCAAGTTTCAAATATCCACCGTATCCAATTCTATCAATTGGCTTTCTAAGAATGGCTCTTCTGGCTGTTACCCAGTTTACTTTTGCCTCTTTTACTGGGTCTCCGCCTTCATAGAAAGTATCTGGGAAGAAATATGGCAAAAGTCTTCCCTCTGTATATTTTACACCCTCAATATCGCTAATCAAACGAAGTGTAGAGCCATTTCCTACACTTCCCACCACTGCATCCAGTCCAATAGAAGCAAATTCTTCCATAAAAGGTTCTGTACCAATCCAGTGATCTCCAAGGAACATCATAGCTTCTTTTCCACATTCATGAGTAATGTCCACCATTTCTTTTGCAATCTTCGCAACTTCCCGTCTCTGGAATGCCTGGAAATCCTGGAATTCCTTGGATGGAATGCGATACTGATTATTATAATATCCCTGATCAATAATGTATTCCGGACGGAATTTATATCCTACTTCTTTTTCAAACTGTTCCAGAATATAAGGACTTACAGAAGCAGAATATCCATACCAATCCACATATTTTTCTCTTGCCAATTCATCAAAAATTAAAGTGAACTGATGGAAAAAGGTTGTAAAACGAAGTACATTAACGTATGGATGATCTTCAATAAATTTACGCAGACGTTTCATGGTAAATTCATGAGTTTTCGGCTGACGCACATCAAAAGTAATCTGATGCTCCACATCTTTCCATCCATTGGTTACTGCATTGTACATATGTACAGGATCCCACATAATATAGGCAAGAAAGCTTACTGTATAGTCATGGAAAGGTTCTGTTTCGATTTCCACGTCCCCATCTTCCTCCAGGTATTTCCACTTATCAGTAGGTACTGGCTCTCCTGTAGTTCTGTCTACCACTTCCCACCAGCGTGAAATATCATCTCTGCTGTTTGGTTTCAACATATCTGGATATAGCCCCTTCATTAAATGAACTCTCAAAGTAGCTCCCTGGGCAGTATAGAACGGAGTCATAACATATAACTGCTGAATTTCTTCTGGATTTTCCAGTGCCCATTTGTTGTCCTTACGTGTTGTGTAATAAGTGGAATAAATCTTTGCATCTACATCGCACAATTCCTTTGGAAAATCAGTTCCATCACAATCACGGATAGCATCTGCCCCCCACTTTTCCATAACCTCTAAGGTCTGTGGAATAACATCTAAATCTGTAGGAATGGTTACTCGACCTTTGTTCTGCTCCATAAAAGTTTCCTCCTCATATATTTTTAAGAATCTTGTTCTTATTTCTTCTAACTACCTTTACATTACCTGTTTACCTTCTTTTTTTCAACAGTGATATTGCTTATATTTTTAGGAATCTTGCTTTTTATTTTTCTATTGACGAATCTTGAAAAATGTGGATAATAGAACCTATGTGACAAGACACATGATATAACAGTAGTAATGATAAGGAGAATGTCATGAAAGAATTTTTGAAAAAGAAAAACATTATCTTTTCCGCAAAAAGATACGGCATTGACGCCTTAGGCGCTATGGCTCAGGGTCTTTTTGCTTCTCTCTTAATCGGTACCATTATCAGTACACTGGGGGAACAGCTTGGAATTGATATCCTGGTAACCGTTGGTACTTATGCAAAAGGCGCTACTGGCGCAGCTATGGCCATTTCCATTGGCTATGCACTTCAATGCCCGCCTCTTGTGTTGTTTTCTCTTACCGCCGTGGGTATGGCTGCCAATGAGCTTGGTGCTGCCGGAGGACCTTTGGCTGTACTAATTGTCAGCATCTTTGCCGCCGAGTTCGGTAAACTGGTTTCTAAAGAAACTAAAGTCGATATTATTGTGACTCCTTTTGTAACCATTACAGTTGGTGCGCTTCTGTCCCTGTGGTGGGCTCCTGGTATTGGCTATGCAGCCAGCACAGTAGGAAAAGCTATTATGTGGGCAACAGAACTTCAGCCTTTCTTTATGGGAATCCTGGTATCTGTAATTGTTGGTATTGCATTAACATTACCTATCAGCAGTGCCGCTATCTGTGCCGCCCTTTCTCTTACCGGTCTTGCCGGTGGCGCCGCTGTTGCCGGATGCTGTGCCCAGATGGTTGGATTTGCAGTTATGAGTTTTAAAGAAAACAAATGGGGAGGATTGTTTGCCCAGGGTATCGGAACCTCTATGCTTCAAATGGGAAATATTGTAAGAAATCCGAAGATATGGCTTCCTCCAACACTGGCATCTGCCATAACAGGTCCTATCGCTACCTGTCTGTTTCATATGGAAATGAATGGTGCAGCCGTAGCCTCCGGTATGGGTACCTGCGGATTTGTAGGACAGATTGGAGTGTACACTGGATGGGTAAATGATATTGCCGCAGGAACCAAAGCTGCTATCACTCCTATGGATTGGATTGGAATGGCGCTGATTTGCTTCATCCTGCCAGCTGTCCTGTCCTGGCTTATTGCTATTCCTATGAGGAAAAAAGGATGGATTAAAGAAAACGATCTGAAATTAGATTTGTAGAATATACTCTGATCCTCTTTCGAAACCTGTTTTAACGATACGGCAGAATTCACTTAATGCATAAGGGCTACATTCCTGTTTTCTTATAGGAATATAGCCCTTACTCTTTAAATGATGTAGAGAGAATCCGCAAATTCATACAAATCTTCTATTTTTTTGATCCCTTGCAACTCCCACATATAATAGGCTCCATCCACTCGTACAAAAATCACCCCTTGTTCTGTAGATAGATCATAAAGCAGATGCGCTTTCTCACCGCCCTGGATTTTATAAACTTCGTGTTTAGCCTCTTTCGTAATATGCGTAAATACATGTGTAGCAATGACTTCTGCAGAACCAAAACACAAATAACTGTCCATGTCTGTTATAGAATAGCCCTTTTCCATTTTTGGTATTATACTCTGTATGGAAATACGTTGAGCAGAGGGAGTTTTGCTATACACCAGAAGAAGATTATTATCACTTTCCGGATAATTAGCTAAATCACTGGCAATGATATTAAGCTGAAGGGAATCAGCAATATCTTGAAGTGACCCGTAAGTGTGTATCCATGCATCTGTTTCTGAAAATACATCGCCCTGATTCTGATGAGAGTATATATTTCCATCCGATAGCTGCACAGAGTATTCTGAGACAGGCTCGCCTGTAGTGAGAATTTTCTCGCTCTCTTTAGACATTTCTACAGGTGGAATGACAATGTACGTATAAAATGAATTACTTTGTCCCTTTTCCCAATGACTGACTAAAATTCCATCCTGGGCATATACAATATTTCCTCCATTTTTTTTGCAATCTTCTTCTAAATGTTTTAAATCAAATCCTTTCGATATCTTTTCAGGATTTTTCTTTATGCAGCCACAGAGACAAAGGATGAAAAGAAGGATTGCTATAATCATTCCTAAGCATTTAAAAAAGCTGTTGTTACCTTTTATTTTCATTACTTCGGTCTCTCCTCTCATTTTAATTACATCGGATACATATTCTTGTATAATAATGACCAACAGTTACCATTGAACGTACCTCTTTCTAATAGATGTATTAGAATTACTTTGTTCCTTTATTATATAATATAATTATAAATATTACAATGTTTATGGTTATATTTCCAAAATATATGTTGTTTTTTAAATAATTGTCTAATAATTATAATCCTATATCTCTTTTTTTAATGCAATATATTCTGCAACTGAATTAATTTTATATATTCCATTCAGTTTTTGAATAAAAAAACTCACCCCCTAATAAGACTGCTAATAGTCATGGTTCTCACTTCTGTTCAGTCCAAAATTTTCTTGTATTCTTTCCAACCTTGTACTATACTATCTATAAATAGTGACAAGTAAAAATCAGTTCTACTCAATACAGTTCTTTTTGTCTTTTATTCAACTCAATACTATTTTCTCAAACACCTTTCAAATAATTTTATCCTTACGAAATATACAAAAAATATAGGCAAACCTGTCACTGATTGTGTATAATAAAGCTGTATAGATTAGTTCTGCATTGCCTGAAAGGAGGCACATGCCGAAAATAAACACTTACATGCTTTCAGACGACTATACCCATCTAGAGGATAAGGCAATGAAATCTGCCGCTCAATTTTTTGGTGAAGAAATGCTCCAATGGGCTGGTATTCATGAAAAACTGAGGCAGGTTATGCCAACAGAACTCATTCATCTGGAAGCCAGGGCTCTATATCAGGATTTCAACTATGAAACCACAAACGGATGCTGGTATCACTTTGAATTTGAAAGCGATGCACTAACCATAAAAGATTTAAAGCGCTTCCGGGAATACGAGGCTGCCACCAGCCGGGTCTTTCAAGTACCAGTGATTACCTGCGTCATTTGTTCCGGTAAATCAAAAAATACTCTTAGCGAATACACGGAAGGTATTAATACTTACCGAGTAAAAGTAATTTCACTAAAAAGGAAAAATGCAGACAAGTTGTTTAAAAAACTATTAAAAGCACAAAAGATACAGCGAAAAGATGTAGTTCCTCTTCTATTCAGTCCCTTGATGAGCGGAAACATGCCTGTGAAAAACAGAATTTTATCAGGTTTAAAGCTGATTCAAGATGGAGAAAATCTTTTCACAAACGATGAAATACAAAAAATGCAGGCTGTGCTCTATGCTTTTGCAAATAAGCTTTTGAGCGCAACAGAAATGAATGAAATCAGGGAGGTGATTGCCATGACCAAATTAGGACAAATGATTTTAGAAGATGGAATTGAACGAGGCATTGAACGGGGATTAGAAAAGGGAATCCAATCTCTTGTAGAAACCTGTAAGGAATTTAATCTCTCTAAGCAAGAAACTATGTTGCGCATTATAGATAAATTCTCTTTACCGGAGGAAAAAGCCCAATCCTCCATTGAAAAATATTGGAAATAAATTTTTAAACAGACGGATGTTGCACGAATTCCTAAATAATACTTCACCTGCAACATCCGTCCCTTTTTATATCTTCGCCCTCCCCTTATAGTAAAGTGGAGAAATCCCATAATATTTCTTAAATACTTTACTGAAATGATAGGCATCTTCATACCCAACTGCCGCCGCCACCTTCTGCACGGTTTCTTCTGGATTTTGGTCTAACAGCTCTTTTGCTTTTTCCATACGCAGACTAATAAGATAATTAATTGGTGTATCTCCTGTCTCGCTTTTGAAAATTTTGGAAATATAAAAAGAACTCAGATACATATTAGTTGCAATGTGTTCCAGGGAAATTTTCTCTGGATAATGTTCTTCCATATATTTCATAATCTGCTGAACCACATATTTCTTTCCTGTGGATTGAAACACATATCCAGTGCCCGAAATTCCTTTTTTCTCTTCCTGGATTTCCCGAACAATTAGACAAAGAACCTGAATTAAATATGCCTTCAACATAAAATAACGACCTGGGTTTGTATTTTCCCATTCTTTCGTCATATTCATACATAATTTAAAAATATCACGCTTCATTTTTTCCGGCATTTGCAGTATTATTTTTTCTCCTGGAAAAAGAGGCATGTATCCAGGTCTGCAATTCTTAAATTCCACACCAGAGAAAGCTATATAAAACTCTGTGGTCCCTCCTCCTTGTTCCGGAATACTCCTGTGATAGGTTCCAGGATTCAAAATTAACATGGTTCCTTCTTCCACCTTCTGCTCTTTCCCATCTATACAAAATCTGCCCTTTCCTTTCAAAATCACAGCAATTTCAATGAAATCATGGGCATGATAATTTTGCTCTTCTTCGGTTCTCTTTTGGAAACAGGTAAACAAAAATCTAGGATTCAGGTCTTTACAAGTAAACTCATATTGTTCCGCGCACACAATAAATCTCCCTCTAAGTCTTTTTTTCTACTTTAACTATACAACATAGTCCATCTAAAACACAAGAAATTACATTCTACTTTCTATTTGTTCTCCTATAATAGCAATCAGCAATTAACAATTCAGGGAGGATTTTCTTCTATGACTAAGACATTGACGCAGGGTAATCCTGCAAAACTGATTTTTTTCTTTGCTATGCCACTGATTATCGGAAATATTTTTCAACAATTTTATAGCATGGCTGATACTTTAATTGTAGGCCGTACCATTGGTGTCAATGCCCTTGCAGCCGTAGGCTGTACCGGCAGTATTACTTTCTTTATTATTGGTTTCGTTAATGGTCTGACCTCCGGTCTTTCTATTATTACAGCTCAGAAATTCGGCTCTGGCAATGAACATGCTGTGCGAAAAAGTTTTGCTGCCGGTATTCTTATTAGTGTTGCAGCAGCAATCATTTTTACTATTTTAGCGGTGTTTCTTGCCAGACCACTTTTGAAATTACTTCAGACACCTAATGAAATTATAGAAGATGCTTATGCATATTTAGTCATTGTTTTTATGGGAATTCCTGCCACCATTCTTTTTAACCTGCTCTCTAATATTGTGCGGGCTCTTGGTGACAGCAAAACCCCTTTATACTTTTTAATTTTTGCCTGTCTGGTAAATATTGTTCTGGATTTTGTACTGATCCTAACCTTTCACATGGGCGTAGCAGGGGCAGGTCTGGCAACCATACTAGCACAACTTCTGTCTGGAATACTTTGTATTATTTTCATTGTAAAAAAAGTACCTTTACTTTGGGTAAAAAAAGATGACTTCCGTATTCATCCGGAAATCATCTTTTCTCACCTGGGAGTAGCTCTCCCAATGGCATTTCAAATGTCCATTATTGCCATTGGTTCCCTGATGCTGCAATTTGCACTTAACGGACTGGGTTCTGTTTCTGTAGCAGCCTACACAGCTTCTCAGAAAATTGACAGTATTGCCACATTCCCTATGAATTCCTTTGGTACTGCCATGGCTACTTATGCTGCTCAGAACTATGGAGCAGGCAAGTTTAACCGCATTCGCGAAGGTGTATTTCAATGTATTCTCATTTCCGGTAGCTTTAGTATTCTGATGGGGTTTGTAAATATCTTTGCCGGAAGCCAGCTTACAAGCTTGTTTGTTGGTTCTGGAGAAACAGAAGTGCTGGCTTTGTCCCAAACTTATCTTACCATTAATGGCTACATGTATCCTGTACTTGCTCTTTTGTTTATTTACCGCTTTACTTTGCAGGGTATTGGAAAAAGCCTGTTTCCAACCGTGGCTGGCGTTATGGAGCTAATCATGCGTGCCATCGGTGCGTTAATCCTTACCGGACTCTTCGGCTTCGCCGGAGCTTGTGCATCCAATCCTCTTGCATGGATTGGTGCATGTATTCCACTGGCTGCTGCTTATTACGCAAGTATGCGAAAACTGCCAAAACAAGATTTTGAAGACAATACCCAATACACCCTGCCGGAACAAAAAAGCAGCATCCTAATGACCATGCGAAGAAGGCGGCGAATGAAAAAATTAGGATAAAAGCTTCCTGATTTCCAAAGCCTTATCCGGATAATTTGTAATAATGGCTTCTAAGTCCGCCTTTATAAAGGTTTCCATATCTTCTTTTTTATTCACGGTCCACACACGAATCTTTAAACCGCTTTCCTGATACTCTTTCAGGAAAGCGGGCATCTTCAAATGATACACTGCTGGATGCAATCCACATACTCCTGTTTTCTTGGCATACTTATCCACATTTAAGATAACATCGCTGTAGAGATATGCACACTGTGCATTACTGTCCAATTCTAAAATCTTTTGTACACTGTAATGATTGAAGGAAGAATAAATCACTCTATCCTCCATACCAGCTTCTTTTACCAACTCCATAGTTTTCTCTTCCAGTCCCGGATACCAATAAATACCTGTTTTCAACTCAATATTAAGTTCCAAATTCGTAGGTTTTAAAAATTCCAACACCTCTTTTAAAGTAGGAATTGCCGCCTCCTTATAATTTTCCATATGATTAGAAAAAGAAAATTTGCGAAGCTCCTCAAGGGTGTAATCCCTCACTGCGCCCTTTCCATCACTTACCCTGTCAATGGTTTCATCATGAATGACTACCACCTGACCGTCTTTTGTCATCTGAACATCCAGTTCAATTCCGTCGGCTTCTTGTTTTACAGCCAATGCAAAAGCTTCCATGGTATTTTCTGGTGCATAAGCACTGGCTCCTCTGTGGGCAAATATTTTTGTCATAGACCTTTTACCTCCTCTTTTTGTCTTCTTCTATCTAATATTTTATTTATTATACTTTATCTTAAATATCTTTACTAGTATAAAAGGCTGCTAAATCAAGCAGCCCTTTACATCTATCCTTTTAAATATCAGTTATTCACCAGATTATATTCCTCAATGGATTTATTAATAGCCTCTGCCATACTGGAAACTGTTTCATCTACATTCTGATCCCCATTTAAAAGGCTCTCAATCTGAGACTCCACCGTGGCTCTTGCTTCCGGGAATACACTTAACAATGCTCCCACATATTCTGGGGAAGAATCATGCAGCTGGTCAATAGCAGTCTGGAACTGTGGGTATTTTGCAATATTATCTTTAAATACCTGTTCTTCATGAGCATCCGTTGTTACCGGAAAATATCCTGTCTGAGCATTCCAATAAGCCTGTGACTCAGCAGATACAAGGAATTTAATAAACTCCCAGGTAGCTCTTGCTTTTTTAGGATCATTGTTATTCAAAGCCCACAAAGATGCACCTCCGATAGAAACGCCGCCTTCATCGGATGATTTTACTTTTGGAAAATAAGCAGTACCTACTTCAAATTTTCCATTTACATCCTGAAGAATCTGTTTTAGGGAAGCTGTTGAACCTAATGTAATGGCTGATTTTCCAGCTGAGAAATCTGCAAGACCTGCATCTCCACCCTTTCCGACATTTGGTGCATAACCTTTATCATAAAGAGATTTCCAAGCTGTGAGAATATTCGCCGCACCGCCATTTTCATCAAATGCTACTGCTGTTGCTGCTTCCTTGCGTCCATTTTCATTATTTGCATAATCCAGTCCTTGTTTTCCCATAAACTGCTCGAAAAACCATCCATAAATTCCAAGAGAAATCACTTCTCCTGCACCGCCTTTGCTAAGAAGCTGTTCTCCTACTTCTTCAATCGCTTCCAGACTGTCGGGAACTTCTGTAATCCCTGCTTTTTCAAACATATCTTTGTTGTAATACATAATCGGTGTAGAAGAGTTAAACGGCATAGAATACAACTTATTATCAATGGTATAATATGCAGCCAGATTCGGTTCAATAGAGGACATATCATATCCATCTGCATCAATCATTTCCTGCATAGGAGTAATCCAACCGGATTCAATCATAAAGCGGCTTCCAATTTCATAAACCTGAACCAAATCAGCTCCCATATTTCCAATCTGTGCGCTTTTCAGTTTATTTAAGGAATCGTCATATTCTCCCTGATACTGGGCATTTACTGTAATCCCAAATTCATTTTCTGTATTAAACTTCTCCACCAAAGCATCAATAGCCTGTCCATTGACGCCACCCATGGAATGCCAGAAGGAAATCTCGGTTCCGTCCACGTCTTTTGCATCAGCCATAGAAAATCCTTCATCTTCTGCACTCTCTTGTGTACCGGTTTCTCCTGTGGACGCTGTCTGTTCCTCCAGGGTTTTCCCATTACCGCAGCCCGCCAGGGAACTGAGCACCATAGTTGCTGCTAAAACTGCTGTTATTACTCTTTTTTTCATGTTCTTTTCTCCTAATGTTTTCAAATTTTTCTTTCTATTTCTATCTATTTTAAAAAGCCATTTCGGCTGAATTTTACCCTTTTACAGCACCTGAAAACATTCCCCTGATAAGCTGTTTTTGTCCCAGGATAAAAATAGAGATGGATGGAATGATGACTATAACCACCCCTGCTATCATTAAGGTAATAGACTGGGAATCCACGCTGTCCAGCATACTAATACCAATCTGTACGGTTCTCATTTTGTCAGAACCTGTTACCAAAAGCGGCCACATATACATATTCCATGCATTAATAAAAGTATATACTCCCATGGCTCCGATAGCTGATTTTGTCAATGGAAGCAAGATTTTTATAATAAATTTCAAATTATTACATCCATCTAATTTTGCAGATTCATATAATGAAATCGGAAAAGTCATATAAAACTGCCGAAACAAGAAAATTCCCATTGCAGAAGTCAGGTAAGGCACAATAAGTACCCCATAAGTATCTAACATTCCCAAATTTCCTACTGTCAGATAATTAGAAATAATCGTTGCTTCCCCTGGCACCATCATGGTTGCCATAACAATAGCAAATAAAATTCCTTTTCCCTTAAATTCTAAAAAAGAAAATGCAAAAGCAGAAAGTGAACATGTAATAATCTGTCCAATGGTAATGCAGCCTGCCATAATAAAAGAATTTAGAATAAACCGAAGCAGCGGTACATTTACCAGAGCATCTCTAAAATTACTGAGTGTTGGATTTTTGGGTACCAGATTCAACTCCATGGTAAACAATTCCCCTGATGGCATAAATGCAATGCTAAGCGCATATAACAACGGAAGTAAAATCACAAAAGCCATTACAAAGTTGGCTGCAAGACGAATCCCTGTACGTGTTCTCCTTTTTGCCAAAGCTTTTGCATTCATTTGTGTCTTAAGGGCTAATAGCTGCTCTTTGGTCATAGTATTTTCCCGAAAACCCTCAAGCGCTAAATTCTTCATATCTGCCATTAATAAGTAACTCCTTTCTTCTCCATACGGAACATCACCAGAGTGATAAGCATAATAATAATAAACAAAATAACTGACTGAGCCGCCGCACTTCCGAAACGATAGTTAAAAAATGCATCTCTATAAATGGAGTACACAATTACATTGGTACTTTCATTTGGTCCACCCTCAGTCAAAATCTTAATCTGTCCAAAAGACTGAAACGCCTGAATAATATTTACCACCAGGGTATAAAACATAATGGGGGAAAGCCCTGGCAAAGTAAGACTGAAAAATTGCTGTATGCCGCTAGCTCCATCTACAGAGGCTCTTTCATAAATGGTGTCATCAATGTTTCCAAGTCCTGCAGAAAAATACAGAAAATTAATTCCGCTATTCAGCCATGCAGTAAGGATTGCCACACAATAAAGGGCTGTTTTCGGATCATTCAGCCAGTTAATATTCAACCCCAAAAGTTTGTTTACAATCCCCACAGACGGATGCAACATAATCTGAAAAATCATTGCTGCTGAACTGGAGGCAATGGCCATTGGCAGTGCATAGGCTGTGCTGAAAAACCGAATGCCAGGAAATGCTTTGTTACACAAAACTGCTGCAACCAATCCCAAAAACATACTGCCTACTACAACAATCAATACAAAAATCAAAGTTACTTTCAGACTGTTTAAAAAGGATGGAGAACTAAGCAGTTCTTTATAATTCCCAAGTCCCACAAACAATTTCGCTTGTCCCATTTTGTTGGTCTTATAAAGGCTGAGATAAACAGTTTTAAAAAAGGGATAGAATAAAAACACACCAAACACCAACAAACTGGGTATCAAATAGAAATAGGGCGTTACATTCCATTTTTTCTTTCCTTGGTTCATAATGAAATTTCCTCTCTGTAAAATAAATTTTCTCCGGTTTCTTTATCAAATACATGAATTTTCTCCGGATCAAAATAAAGTTGAATCTCCTGTCCGGTTCTGGCTTGATTGTCCGGTCTTAACCGAACTGCATGACTTTTATTCTGAGCATCAAAATATAGAATCACCTCTGCCCCCAGCATTTCTCTTGCAGTAACGGTTTCTACGATATTCACACTTGTCTCATCGAAGCCTCTGTGTACAGCGTCTTCGTATTCCCAAATATCCTCTGGTCGGATACCAAGCACAACCTTTTTTCCACTCTCCTGCTCTTTTAATATCTGTCCTCTGCTGCCATCTACATAAAACTTTTTCCCAAGCTCTGTTCCACCTAGATAAAGTGTTGTTCTGCCCTCTTCCTCTCCTACATAAGCGTCAAAAAAATTCATGGACGGAGAGCCAATAAAACCTGCTACAAACTGATTTCTAGGATTGTTATAAATATTAGCAGGGCTTTCTACCTGCTGCACCACACCGTCCTTCATCACCACAATTCTGGTTCCCAAAGTCATAGCCTCTGTCTGATCATGAGTCACGTAAATCATAGTAGTCCCAAGTTCCCTATGTAATTTTGCCAGTTCAATACGCATCTGCGCCCTTAATTTGGCATCCAGATTAGAAAGCGGCTCATCCATAAGAAAGGCTTTTGGCTTACGGATAATAGCGCTTCCAATAGCAACTCTCTGTTTCTGCCCACCTGATAAAGCGCTTGGTTTTCTATCCAGCAGCTGTTCAATTTCCAGAACCTTTGCTACCTGATGCACTTTTTCTTTAATCTCTTTTTTGGGAACTTTTCTGATTCTTAGTGCATAAGCCAGATTTCCATATACGGTCATATTAGGATATAATGCATAATTCTGAAAAACCATAGACAATCCTCTGTCCTTTGGTTCATAGTAATTGCATAATTCTCCATCTATCCATAACTCTCCATCACTAATTTCTTCCAGTCCTGCAATCATCCGCAAGGTTGTAGATTTTCCGCATCCAGATGGGCCCACGAAAATAATAAATTCCTTGTCATGTATGTCCAAATTGAAATTTTTTACTGCGTAATGTTCCTTATCATACTGTTTGCATATATTTTTTAAAACAATTCCTGACACAATTTTTCTCCTTCCTGTTCACAACCTGTCACTTAGTTTAAAGAGAAAAATCGGCTCTAACTATCATGTTTTTCTAAAATGAACGTTAAATTTGCATAAAAAAACCGACTCTGACACTCTGTTAATACAGATTGTCAAAATCGGTTTTCTTCTTACTCTACAATATTCTGTAGCCACACACCTTTTTTCACCAGCACAAATCCAATGATACATTTAATAATATCTGCCATCTGCACTGCAACAAAAATATACACCACATACAAACCTGTAAAATGCCCCAAAAGATAGGCAATGGGAACACTGACACAGCAGATAAACACACTGTCAAAAAAGAAGGTTACAATAGTTTTTCCACCAGAACGCAAGGTAAAATACGCTGCGTGGAGAAAAGCCTGTGCTGGCATAAACACGGCTGTTACCATAATGAAATACTTAGCCAGTTCTCTGGACGCTGGATTCGTATTATACAACTGTGGGAACAAAGGTGCAATCACTAACATAACCAGCGCCACACCGGTACAGCACATAACAGAGAACACAATCATCTTTCGATCCGTATCTTTTGCTTCTTCCATCTTTCCTGCACCTAAAAGCTGCCCTACCACAATTGCCACAGAATCACCCAAAGCAATAAATACCACATTAAACAGGTTGGAAATGGTATTAGAAATATTCATTCCTGCTACCACATTCATTCCTCTTACAGAATAGCACTGGAGAAGCAATGCCATTCCTGCAGCCCACATGGTTTCATTAAGCAGCAGAGGTGTTCCTTTGATTAAAATACGCTTCACCAAATACCCTGGAATCTTCATGGTGCGGTACAGCCCTTTTATATACGTATTTTGTTCTTTATGCGCATGTGTCCAGCTAACTACAATCAATGCTTCTACATAACGTGACAATACCGTAGCCACTCCAGCACCTTTAACACCAAGTTCCGGGAAACCAAACTTACCGTAAATCAGCAGATAATTAAACACCAGGTTTACAAGAACCGCTGTAATTCCTGCTTTCATAGGAGTAATGGTACTTCCACACTCTCTTAACGTACTGGCATAAACCTGAACCACCATAAAAGCCGGAAGACCAGCCAGCATAATCCAGAGATATTCCTTTCCATAATAGAGTGCTGCTGCTGTGTCTCCTCCGTCCTGGTTTCCATTGAGATACATCTGAATCAGCGGTTCCCCAAACGCTGCCAGAATTAAAATCGTAATACCTGTTAAAATAGCTGCCATCCAGAGCTTAAACCGGAATGTGTTTGCCACACCCTCATCATCCTTCTGTCCGAAAAACTGAGCTGTGAAAATTCCTGCTCCAGATACACCGCCGAAAATACACAGATTGTATACAAAAATGAGCTGATTTACAATAGCTACTCCTGTCATCTGCTCAGTGCCAACCTGTCCTACCATAATATTATCCAGCAAACTTACAAAATTGGTAATACCATTTTGAATCATAATAGGAACTGCAATCAGCAAAACCATCTTATAAAACTGTTTGTCGCCAAATAATTTTTCTTTCCAATGTCCTTTCATTTGTATTTCTCCCTACTTTTAAATGTTGTCAATGCTTCCTACTATAGCACAAAAATCTCCAAAAATACAACTACAAATTTTTCACCTAAAAAATTGACTAATTTCTTGTGAAAAATCCCAAAAATTTCTCCATGTCAAATGCTGTCGCATATTGCACTCTTGACGAATTCGATATATTATAAATAGTAAGGATTATTTTTAGTTAAATATTGATAAAGATAGATAAGGGGCAAATCTAAGATGAAGAAAAAAATATATGAATCCTATTGTTCTATGACACAATGGGTAAAACGGCAGATTCGCAATCCCCGTAAACGGCTGGTTTTAGAGGCGATTGCAGTAGCTGCTATTATTATTGCCATTATTTCCATGATTACCTCCGGAAAAAAAGTCAACACTGAGGGAATCAAAGAAGGGGTTTCCTATATTAAATCCCTGGAAAAGAAGGATACCAGCGAAATCGAACAAGAAATTAAAGAAATTAAAAGAGCAGAACGAAAAGCTGCTTTGGAAAGCGGCGAAATCAATGTATGGGCACAGTTTAATGACTCTGTGATTCTGGGTGATTCTCGTGCAGTGGGATTTGAGGTTTTCGACTGTGTGGATGACAGCCGCGTATTTGCTGATGCCGGGGCTACCATTCGGAAAATTCCGGAATACATAGATGGGATAAAGGCAGTGAATCCATCCAGTATTATTCTCTGTTTTGGTATTAATGATCTCAGCATTGGTCTCTGGCCTACCTGTGAAGAGTATATTACAGAATATGACCAGATGATTCAGAAGCTCCAGGAGGCTTTGCCGGATGCTACGGTATATGTAAACTCTATTATTCCTGCCACAGACCCTGCTTTCCAGAAATCTGAGAAATGGCGGGAAATCCCCGATTGGAACGAACAGCTAAAAGCACATTTTGAAGAAACAGGAGTTCCTTTTATTGATATTACAGAGGAAGTGGAAGAACATAAGGATCTCTATGACGTGGACGGTATCCATATGCGAAAAGAATTCTACCTGTACTGGGGTAACGCTATCATTATGGAGGTAACAGAAAATGAATAAGAAAATTTCCTTTTTGACACCTATACGGGTAGCCATGGTTGTGATTCTCTTTGCATTTATTGTCTTTCTTCAAATGGGGGACAAGGAAAGCAAGGCTTCCCTGAAAACCGTAACTAATAAAGTGATAAAATCCATCAAAGTAGAAGGCATGGTGGAAAGCAACAACCGTATGTTTAAGAAATTCTACGGCTTAAATGCCAGTGACTATGAAGGTGTAACTTTGTATGCACCGGAAACCAATATGAATGCCCAGGAGCTTCTGATTGTGAAATTAAAAGACAGCTCCCAAGCAGAGACGGTTACAAAGGCTATTAATAGCCGTCTGGAAACTCAGAAATCTAGTTTTGAAGGTTACGGGATTGAACAGTTTGATATGCTGGAAAATCACATCCTGGATGTTCAGGGAAACTTTATTCTCTATATCGTCCATCCAAATGCTACCAAGGCTGACCAAGCATTCCGTAACAGCCTTTAATAGATGTAACCACCATGAAAATGAAAGGATAAAAAAGTATGATTTTCAGCAGTATTTTCTTTCTGTTTGTATTTCTTCCCATAACCCTCTTCCTGTACTATATTGTGCCATGGAAGCTGAAGAATTTCATGCTCCTTCTATGCAGCTTGATTTTCTATGCCTGGGGAGAGCCTGTATATGTATTCCTCATGCTCTTTAGTATTATATTTAACTATTTAAGTGGTATTGAAATCGACGGATACCGAGAAAATGAGAACACGAAAATGCTACGGTACAGCTTCTGGTTTACTGTAGTTGTAAACCTGGCGATTTTAGGATTCTTTAAATACTACGGATTCCTCATAAATAACCTGAATACGATCCTGCCTTTTGAGATTCCGTATAAGGAACTATCCCTGCCTATTGGTATTTCCTTTTACACGTTCCAGACCCTTTCCTACATTATTGATGTGTACAAGGGAGTTGTGCCTGTACAGAAGAACTTTGTTTCTTTCGGCGCTTATGTAACCATGTTCCCACAGTTAATTGCAGGTCCTATTGTCCGGTACACGGATGTGGACGCACAGCTTAGCAAACGTACTCATTCCCTCTATAAGTTTGGACAGGGTGTTTCCTGGTTTCTAAGAGGTCTTGGAAAAAAAGTGCTTCTTGCCAACAACATTGGTATGACTTATGATGCCATTGCCGCCATCCTTCCGGCAGAACGTTCCGTACTCACTGCATGGATTGGCTGTGTTGCTTATGCAATGCAGATTTATTTCGATTTCGGCGGTTACTCAGATATGGCCATTGGCCTTGGAAAAATGTTCGGATTTGAATTTATTAAAAACTTTGATTACCCTTATATTTCCAAAAGCGTTACAGAATTTTGGAGAAGATGGCATATTTCTCTGGGAACCTGGTTCCGAGAATACGTTTACATTCCCCTGGGAGGAAACCGTGTGTCCAAAGCTAAGCACATCCGTAACATTCTGGTAGTATGGATGCTCACCGGTTTCTGGCACGGCGCTGCCTGGAACTTTATGCTTTGGGGTCTCTATTATGGCCTCCTTTTACTGGCAGAAAAACTATTCCTGGCGCCTAAGTTAGAACGGCTTCCCCAAAAAGTCCAACAAACCTACTGTTTCATCTTGGTTCTGTTTGGATGGGTATTGTTCTTCTCACCAACCTTAAAAGATGCCTTTGTATACATAGGAAATATGTTTGGAATCGGCGGCAGCGGATTTATTGATTCTACAGGACTTTACTACCTGACTTCAAACCTGATTCTCCTGGTAATCTGTGCCCTGTGTTCCACCCCTTGGCTATGGAAAAAATTCCGCCGCTTCACTTTACAGAAAGGTAAATATCCTTCTGTAGCTGCAGCAGTGGTTTATACAGCAATTTTCATTCTTTCCATTGCCTACCTGGTAAATGCAACTTACAACCCATTCCTTTATTTCCGATTCTGACAGGAGGCGATACAAAAATATGGAAAACCAAAGACATCCTCACAAAAGGAAAATGACTCCCGAAGAGAAAAGACGCAGAAAAGAAAAACTCTTTTATCAACGGAGTTCAAAAATATATTTCAAAATGGCTGGCATTTTTCTGTTTTTTCTGATTATTGCTTTTGCCTTTAATCTTTTTAGCAAGGATAAAAAATACTCAGAATCAGAAAACCGTATGCTGGCTCAGAAACCAGAATTTTCCATGGCAAATCTGGCCAGTGGAAAATACATGAAAGATATGGAAGACTATGTAACAGACCAATTTTTTATCCGTGATAAATGGATTAACTTAAAAGTGTTAGAAGACCTGGCTCTTGGAAAAAGGGAATCCAATGGGGTTTATATTGGCAAAAAGGATCACCTTATGGAAATCCCCACAGCACCCAACCAGAAAGCCCTTGACAACAACCTGGATGCAATCAGCAATTTTTCTGCCAGCCATCCTGATATTAACACGGTTATGACCCTGATTCCTAATGCAGCTTATGTATATAATCATCTTGTTCCAAGAAATGCACCTGTAAGAGACCAGGAAGCAGACATTAAATATGTACAAAGCGCAGTAGGCACTTCGCTGAATTTTGTAGACTTAACAAAAACCATAACCTCACATAAGGATGAAGAAATTTATTACAAAACAGACCATCACTGGACTACCCTTGGGGCTAAATATGCCTTTGATGCTCTTAGCACTGCTCTTGGTATTGACAGTCCAACCCAGGAGTACACCATTTATCCCGTAACCCACAGTTTCCAAGGTACTCTGACCTCTAAAAGTGGTTACGATAAAGGTAAGGACACCATTGAACTTTATATTCCTCAGAATGTAAATACTGACTGTCTAGTAAATTTCGTAGATGAGGGAAAACGGACTGCTTCTATGTATGAAAGCGCCGCTTTAGAAAACAAAGATAAGTATGAAGTATTTTTCGGTGGAAACCACTCTCGCGTTGATATTTCTACACCTATGGAAGGGAAGAAAAACCTGCTGCTGTTCAAAGACTCTTATGCCAACTGTTTCATTCCCTTCCTGGTACCTTACTACAGAAACATCATTGTCATTGACCCTAGATACTACTATGATAATATTGAAAGTCTGATTACAGATAACGAAATCACGGATATTCTGTTTCTCTATAATGTAAACACATTCCTGGGAGACACCTCTCTAGGAGATGTGCTAGCAGCGGAATAACTGCAAAAAAGGTAACCTCTATCCTATAGCAAAGGATTGCGGTTACCTTTTTTATACCTTTAAATTCTCACCCAAACAGTCATTTCCCCTATGCCTCGGTTGGTCCATGCATAGTAAGGAATAAAAGTTAATTCTTGTTTTTCATAAGTTCTTCCCCTATAAGGGCGATACAAGGTCTCTTCTCCCCAGTTTTTCTCTGATAAACGTTTTCCCTGGGTTTTTAAGGTTACCACGCCTTTGAGCAAATCTTTCTCAAAAGTTTCTGTGAACACCGGATTTTCTTCCAGATAGATTTCCTGAAGCTGATCCTGGTTATCAATTTCCTCCAGACAATACACCACCGGACCTCTCATAACCGCTACTTTTCCAATGTCCTCTCTCACTCTTGGATTTGCCTCTACCAGTGTTACGGGCATATCCATCTTTAAAAGAATTTCATCCCCATTTTTCCACACATGGTTTAAAATTGCATATCCCTTTTCCACATAATGCTCTGGTTTTACACCATTGATTGTAAGTTCATAATTTTGGCACCAGCCTGGAATCCTCACTGCATAAGTAAAAGAACTATCTTCTTGATTTTCCACCTTAATTTTCACAGTACCTTCCCAAGGATATTGGGTTTCCACATGGAATCTGTTTTTCTTTCCATTCAGAGCAGCCTCTATCTGCCCACCCACAAACAAATTCATGTAGATTGCATCTTCGCTGCATTCAAAGGCATAACCGCCTATAGAAGAAAGCAACCTTGCCACATTAGGAGGACAGCAAGCACAGCCAAACCATTTCTGGCGAACAGGTTTTACATGTCTCTTAAAGTAATCTTTCTCACAGGCTTCTGGGTTCACTTCCAAAGGATTTACGTAGAAGAAGCTCTTGCCATCCAGAGACATTCCACTAATCACCCCATTAAACAATGCCCTCTCCATAATGTCTGTATATTTACTGTCTTTGGTAATCTCAAACATCCTTCTTGCAAAGAAAATCAGACCAATCGCTGCACAGGTTTCTGCATAAACCGTGTCATTTGGAAGGTCATAGTCAAAACTAAAGGCTTCTCCATGCTCTGTAGCGCCAATAGCGCCAGTAACATACATCTGCTTTTTCACAATATTATCCCAGATTTTCTCACAAACCTTAAATAATTCTGCATCCTCTGTAGCGCTGGCTACCTCCGCCATACCGGAATAGAGATAAACCGCACGCACAGCATGACCTTCTGCTTTTTCCTGTTCCCGTACCGGTTTTCCTGCCTGATAATACTGTTTCTGCATATAAGTGTCATCCCAGAAACATTTGTTATCATTTTTTTTGCACTCTTCATTAAAAAATAGCGGTTCCTGCCCTCTCTGGTCAATAAAATACTTTGCCAGATTTAAATGACGTTCCTCTCCAGTTACTTCATAAAGAGCAACTAAAGCCATTTCTGCTACCTCATGTCCTGGATATCCTGGAATTTTACCATCTTCTGTTCCCAAATGTTCTGCTACACAATCAGCATAAGCAATAGCCACATCCAAAAATTTTCTCTTTCCTGTAGCCTTATAATAAGCCACTGCTGCCTCAACCATATGCCCAAGACAATATAATTCATGATGGTCCATCAGGTTTGTAAAACGCTTTTCTAATCCATTAATAATGTAATACGTATCCAAATATCCATCCGGCTGCTGTGCTGCTGCGATTAAATCAATGGTTTCATCTGCAGTCTGTTCCAGCTTTTCATCAGGATGCCACATAAGGGAATATGCCACAGCTTCCAGCCATTTATAAACATCGCTGTCCTGAAAAACCATTCCTTGAAAACTACCCTCTTCCAGTTTCGCAGCTACTCTGAAATTTTGAATACAATAGCTAGGCTCTGCTTCTTTTATCCTGTCATTTAAGGCCTCCCATTGATAAGGAATCACATGGTTTCTCACTAGCTCCATATATTCCTTCCAAAACATATCTTCAATCTGAATCTGATTTAAAGACAAGGAATGTAATTTTTTTTCTAACATTTCTGAAACCTCCCAAATTTTTCTGTACCGTAGTTTTTATTGATGATATGATAGTATCATACATGAGTTTTTATACAACTCACAAATCAAAAGAAAAGGTGGATAAATCCCATATGTTATACTCATTTTCCCATGCCTCTCATCTAGTAGAATACATATCCTGTGGAAATCTGGTAAGCCAGGATGGCTTTCTGCATGACAAGCGAAAACTGGATAATTTTGTATTTATTATTGTGTCTGAAGGGACACTGCACATAGAGCAAAATGGGCAAAGATATGATGTTAAAAAAAACGAATCCCTCCTCTTGTTTCCTCATCAGCTTCATTTTGGCTATAAGCACAGCCAAGGAAAATTATCTTATTTCTGGGTACATTTTTACGTCACAGACCCGAATAGCTTGATTTGCAGCCATACCACCCTTCTGAAAAACCAATATTATCTGGAAAGCACTGCCAGGAGTACACCTTTATCTGCTCCCAGAGACTGCCTCCTCCTCCCAGAATATGGTCGGCTTTCTCCTGAGAAACGTTCTGTAATTCTCTTTGTACAGCTTCTGGATATGGCGAAAAGAGACCATTATCAAGCAACTTTGCGATGTAGATATGCTCTGAATCTCCTGCTTTTGGAGTTTACCCAGGAATCCTTTTCCATTAATAATCCTGCTAAGAGCAAAATTCCACGAAAAGTATGCCAGATTACAGAATGGATTCATACCCATTATGACCAGAATATTACCGTTGATTCTCTGGCAAAACAATACCACTACCACCCCACCTACCTCACTGCTCTTTTTAAGCAATATACTGGTTATCCTATTTCTTCTTATGTCAATCACATAAGAATCACAACCGCTAAAAACATTCTTTGCAGTAAGGCTACCCTATCTATTCGTGATGTAGCGTCTATGTGTGGTTTTCAGGATGAAAAATACTTTATGCGGGTATTTAAACAATCAGAAGGCATAACGCCCAGCGAATACAGAAATGCTTTTTACGAAAAAATGATTAATATAAAATAAAAAAATCTCACCTGCGAGATTTTCCATTTGAGGTGGAGCACGCCAGCGGCAAAATCTCATTCTGCCGCTGCGCACTCCCCCATAGATTTTCTTCTATATTTTCTTATTCTACGGTTACACTTTTTGCCAGATTCCTTGGCTTGTCTACATCCAGACCTTTTGCAACCGAAATATAATAAGCCAGCAGCTGCAAAGGAATCACAGCCAGACTGGTGGCAAAATAATCCTTTGTTCTTGGCACATACACTGTAAAGTCTGCAATATCCTCCATAGCATAATTTCCATAAGTAGTCAGTCCCAGAACCGACGCACCTCTGCTTCGCACTTCCACCAGATTGCTGATTTCCTTTTCAAACAAATTCGGCTGAGTGGCAACACCTACCACCAGAACGCCCTCCTCAATAAGGGAAATGGTGCCATGCTTCAATTCTCCTGCTGCATAGGCCTCTGAATGAATATAAGAAATTTCCTTTAACTTCAGAGAGCCTTCCAGGGAAATGGCATAATCCAGTCCTCTTCCAATAAAAAATACATCCTTGGTATGAGAAAATTTATTTGCCAGCCATTGAATTCTTTCCTTTTCATCCAGGATTTTCTGGATTTTCTCAGGAAGCCTTCCCAGTTCTTCTACATACTCCTGATACTCCTCCTGTCCCAGAACACCACGAACCTGTCCAAACAGCAGCCCAATGAGATAAATTGCTGCCAGCTGGGTGCTGTATGCCTTTGTAGTTGCTACAGATATCTCCGGTCCGGCCCAGGTATAGAGCACGCTGTCTGCCTCTCTTGCAATAGAACTTCCCACAACATTCACAATTCCCAAGACCTTAAATCCCCGCTTCTGTGCTTCTCTAAGGGCAGCCAGGGAATCTGCTGTCTCACCGGACTGGCTGATTACAATCACCAGGGTATTTTCTGTCATAAGAGGATTACGGTACCGGAACTCAGAAGCCAAGTCCACATCCACCGGAATTTTTGCCATCTGCTCCAGCACATATTTCGCACACATACCCACATGATATGCTGAGCCGCAGGCCACAATCTGGATACGTGAAATATTCTGTATCTCCTCATCTGACATTTCCAATTCCTCAATCACAATCTTTCCATCCTGGATACGGGGGCTAATGGTGTCTGCCACTGCTTTTGGCTGCTCATAGATTTCTTTCAGCATAAAATGCTCAAATCCTTCCTTCTCTGCCGCCTTGGCATCCCATTCTACAGTCTTAAATTCCCGTTCCAATTCTTCCTGATCAATATCATAAAAAGCAATGTGATCTGCCGTAATCTCTGCAATTTCCCTATCCTCAATATAGCATACGGTCTTTGTATATTTGAGGATTGCCGGAACATCTGATGCTATAAAATTGCCCTGTTCAGACTTACCGATAATCAATGGGCTGTCTTTTCTTACTGCATACAAGGTTTCTGGCACATCCTGAAACAAAATTCCCAGGGCATAAGAACCTCTCACTCTTCCAAGTACCTTTGAAATCGCTTCCAGTGGATCACCTTTATAATAATAATCCAACAGATGAACTACGACCTCTGTATCTGTTTCAGACACAAAGGTATATCCCTTTTTCTGAAGATGTTCTTTTAGCTCTTTGTAATTTTCGATAATTCCATTATGAACCACTGCGATTTTCCTGTCTTTTGAGAAATGAGGATGAGCATTCACAATAGACGGTTCCCCGTGGGTTGCCCAGCGTGTATGACCAATCCCACAATTTCCTCTTACGGTTCTTCCATTATCTGTCATTTCTCTTAAAACCTGGAGTCTTCCCTTGGCTTTGATAATCTCTATCTCACCGTTTTTCCTCTCATCCCCAGACACTGCGATTCCGGCAGAGTCATAACCTCTGTACTCCAATTTTGAAAGGCCATCGATTAAGATAGGTGCTGCGTTTTCAGTTCCTACGTATCCAACAATTCCACACATACGATTCCTCCTGATGTCTTTGTCTGATAATAGTCAACATAACATAAGCGTGGTATAAAACAGACATATCTGATTTTTACCACGCTTTAGTATAGCAGAATTTTATTCATTTGTATAATATTTTCTTTAGTACATTGAGACTTTATTTGCTTAATGTATCGCTAAAACCCATCTACAATTGCCTGAGCTTTCTGGCAAAATTCATCCTGTGAAATTTCATCCATGGTATATTTCTGGAATAATGTACCTATAGCAGAAATATCTTTCATGGTATTTTTAGAAAATGGCCTTTCTTTCAGTTCCACATGCTCTACATAATCCTGCAGCACCTCAAATCCCGGAATATCAAGTTCTTCCTCAAGAATAATATCTAATCTAGCAGGCAGGCGGTTCATACACTCTGCATAGGAAATACTTCCCTCCCTGCCCGCAGCATATTTTAGAAATTTCATTGCCCCCGGCTTATGCTCAGACGCTTGATTCAACACATACTGCCACGTAGCAATATTGGTAACACTCTTTTCAAATTGCGGCAATGGTACTGCTTGGATTTTATCCTCCCTGTAAACGCCTGCACGTTCAAATACATCCATGGCACCACTATACATAAAAATACTTGCATACTTACCATCAAGAAATTTCTGCTGCATTTGTTCATACTGGTCTGTCATCTGCGAAATAGGAATCTGCCCGTTTGCCGCCATATCATGGAGAAATGTAAGTGCTTCTCTTGTATTTTTATCCTCCCAGTTATAATAATCTCCTCCAAAAAGATGAATAAACTCTGAAAGTTCGTTATACACATAAGTACTATCCCATGCACTTCCATATCCATAGATATCATTTCCCCAATCCTTTTTTAGCAACGAAAGAAAATCTTCCTTCGTCTGGATTTCCCTGTCTCCTGTAACTTCCCGGTTTATCCAGAACACCATAATGTCCATAAAGTACGGAACTGAGTACATCCCACCATCTTTCATGGTTATATCCTGTATATAGCTTTCGGGATATTTTGATAACAGTTCTTTTGTCATGACTGCATCATTCAGGGGTTCCAGATACCCTTGATACTTAAACTCACTGACCATCTCATCATTCACAGAAAAAATATCTACAGAAGATTCTCCTGCTGCCAAAATCGTAGATATCTTAGCTTGCCGGACATCTGCATTTGCAGGGCAGGAAATCAACTCTTGAAATCCCGGAACTTCTGCATCAATATGCATAATTGTTATCTTTTCATTCTGGGATACCACATCTTCCTGCATATCTTGTATATTGATTTCTTTCTGCTCATCTTTACATCCAGATATTAACAACACGAAACCAATCAAAACACCCAATACATATTTTTTCAAATTTTGCTCCTATCTGGGCCACCGTTCTTCTTTGCCAGGCAGTTCTGGGAAACGATTATGAGGTTCTGCCTGATACCAGTATGCCACGCTTGCCACATCATCCTGCCGCTCAAACAATCCTCTATATCCTACACCAATCTGCTGAATCGTAACCTTCAAGTCTTCATCAAAACAAATAGGATCCTGAATATGCCAGCGGTAGAAGCCTCTCATTGGCATACAGTCATCATTGTGATACAAATTATGAATCATTTCATCATGTGAAGAATAATATGGATATCCCAAATACGGGGTGCAATAATTCTGTTCCACTGTTTTACCGTTTACCTGCTTTGCAAAACTCCAGGAACCACCGAAATAATCTTCTGTTCCTGTCCCACAGATGGTAGGATATTCTATATCTCCATCAATATAAAATTTAATCTCTCCTTCTCCCCACCAGTAACGTTCCAGTGTAGTGAGTGCCATATATGTTCCCACATAATGGCCTTTTCCTTTTACCTCATCAAGAATCACATAATCCTTTTGTAACTGTGTGATTTTCTCCCTTCTCCACTGAGCATGAAAATATGCAATATCCTCCGGCAGTTCTTCATCATGCAGGCAATAATCCACCTGATAAAAAAATGCAGGAATCGGATTTGCATGTTGGTTTTCCAAAGTGATTTTTGCTTTTTTCCGAA
This sequence comes from uncultured Bacillota bacterium, assembly GCA_905200905.1. Taxonomy (GTDB): domain Bacteria; phylum Bacillota; class Clostridia; order Lachnospirales; family Lachnospiraceae; genus Blautia. The sequence goes on along the minus strand of CAJKMA010000021.1, from coordinate 5,803 downwards.
AAGGCATCTGGAAATAGCAGTTCAATCCTCTGCTTGGCACCACGGCAATTGGCATGGAGTTCACATTACATTCTCTTCCGAATCCACAGCAGAAAAAGTCTCCCAGAGGACTTTCTACTGATGGCTCTTCTTCATCATCCCAATACATACGTAACACCAAATCTCTTAACACAAAGCAATCTGCCTCTGTAGTTTTTGAATCTACGGTAATCCAAATATGATTAATTGTACCTGGCCCATCTATCTCTGCAAGTGTCACTGTCTGACCACTTAAAATATCACTAAGGCATGGGCTTCCTTTTCTGGAAGGTCCTAAATCACTGGATGCCATACCACCTTTCCCTTTTTCTCCTTTTGGGTTTTCTGCATTAATTGCACGGCTTTTCCTATGCTTCGCCAATGGTAAATTTCCTAAACTTCCTCCGAAATCGTAATACATCTGTTTATCCTCCTATTTCTCAAATTTCAGGCAAAATCAGGCCTTTACTCCTCCTGCCATTATACCATCCATAATCTGTTTCTCAAAGATTGCTACAAAAATAATAATAGGTAACAAAATAATCCATCCCATAGCACTGACCAAATCCCAAGGCACACCATACATATTATCCCTAAGCGGAAGCTGCACAATTGCAACAGACAATACCTGAATATCATTGGAATAATATAATGGGGTAAAAAAGTTGTTCAAACAAGTGATAAAATTAATAATACAAACTGTAGCAATGGCAGGTTTCATTAACGGTAACACTACCCTAAACAATCTTTGTACAAAATTTGCTCCGTCTATAGCTGCTGCTTCTTCCAGCGATACTGGAATCTCTGCTGCAAAATTCTTTAAGATTAATACTGTAAACGGAATAACAGCACTGATATAAAGAATAATCAAACCCTGGTATGTATCATACAATCCTACTGCTCTCATAAATTCATACAGGGGTCTTGCTGTTACAACTTCTGGAATCAACATAGTTGCAACAATAAATGCAAAAGCAATGCTTACGCCTTTTGTATTAAATCTGGAAAATCCATACGCTGCCATGGCACATAAAACTGTACTTACCACAATAGTAATTCCTACAATTAAAACTGTGTTTCCGATTTTTTCCAAAAGCCCTACATTTTCTATCAGAAATTTATAACTATCCAGTGTAGGATGATCTGGAATATAATCAATAGGCATTTTAAACAATTCCCCTGGCGGCGTTATGGATGATATGAAAATCCATAGCACAGGGAATAATATCAAAAAGGCAACGATTGCAAATAATATCCATCTGCCTATTGTAGTAAAGGTTCTATATATTTTATATTTATTATTTTCCTTCATGACATTACCTCCTAATCTGCCAGTTTATTGATAAACTTAATATTAATAAAACTAAAGACTGCCATTACAAGGAACAACATAACTGCCAGTGTAGCTGCATATCCCACATTCAGATTTGTAAATGCTTCTGTAGTAATCCTGTAAGCAATTAATGAGGTATCCTCTCCAGGCCCTCCTGAAGTCATAGCATATACAAGATCAAATGTCGTCAGTCTCCAAAGCGTAAATGGAATACATAACGTAATAACATTTTTCATAATCAAAGGTAACGTAATACGAAAAAAGCTTTGAACTCCGTTTGCCCCATCAACTTTTGCAGCTTCATAGATATCTCCAGAAATAAACTGAAGCCCTGATAGTACCAAAATTGCAAAAAACGGAAGATCCTTCCATAAATCCATAGCAATAACCGCTGCTCTGGCAGAACCAGTATTAATTAACCAATTATACTGAAAATCTTCTACAAAACGCCGTATAAAATCATTTACCAATCCATAATCATTATTAAATCCCCACTTTGCTGCCATACCAATAACAACCGCTGGCATAGCCCAGGGAATTAAAACAATTGTCCGTAAAAATCTTCTGCCTTTAAACTTCATGTTTAAAATTAAAGCTAGCGCCACTCCAAGAATCACATGAAATATCATGGAAACAACTACAAAAATTACAGTGAAGGATATAGATGTCTGTACTTTTGTATCTTTAAACACATTTACATAATTCGCCAGACCGACAAATTCATTGACTCCTGATAAAACTTTTATGTCAAATAAACTATTTTTCAAAGTAACTAAAATCGGATATAAGGTGGTAAAACCACGGATAAGTACAACTGGAAGAATCAAAATCCAAGGAATCCATTTCATTGATTTTTTACTGATTGTCACTCTTTTCTCCTCCTATCATTTGAGGAAATACACCGCAGGATTAAATTCCTGCGGTGCGTTCTCCTTGCTAATCTGTTACATTCTTTACTTACTGTATTTTTCTACTAATTCCTGTGCTTTCTCGCAAAACTCATCTACAGAAATTTCGTCTTTCATGCAGGACTGGAAAATAGTACCCATATCTGTGATAAATTCCATAGTCTGAGGAAGCATTGGACGTCCTGAAACATTACATTCAGAAGCATAACGGGAATACATTTCTTTTGCAGGGTCTGTATCCGGAACTACTTTTTCAGCCACATCTGCTCTTGCCGGATATCGGTCAAATGCTTCATATGACGCTGCCATTCCGCCTTCATCTGCCATATACTGAAGAAACTTAATTGCTGCTTCTTTATTCTTAGAAGCAGTATTCAGCACATAACTCCAGGAATCTGTAAAAATAGCTCTCTCTCCGTTTCCACTGAAATCCGGAACCATAGCCATATGAATCTTATCTGCTCCAAGCATACCTGCTTTTTCATAATCGGTTCCAAGTCCCCACATAAACCAGCTTCCATATTTTCCGTCATTTGCCTTTGGATTCATCTGTTCATATTTATCTGCAATCTGGTCAATTGGTGTCTGGCTGTTATCCACCATATCTTTTAAAAACTGAATCGCTTCTTTGTTTTCAGCTTTTGTCCAGTCAAAATAATCTCCGCCAAACATATTTACAAACTGTGCAATCTCATTAAATACATATGTTTTTTCCCAGGAACCGCCATATCCATATCTTCCATCAGCAGAAACAGCTTCCATATATTTCATAAAATCTTCTTTTGTATTAATTTCTGTGATTCCGACTTCATCCATAATCTCTTGGTTTACCCAAAAGGCAAGGTAACCGGCATATCCAGGAACACCAACAATATTTCCGTCTTTGTCTGTAATCATATTTTCTACATAGCCCTTAGCAAACTCATCACGGACATCTTCTGTCATAACGGTATCATTCAGTCCTTCCAGCCATCCCGAATTTTTAAATGCAGCACTCATTTCATCATTAATTTCAATAATATCAACAGCATCATCTCCTGTAGATAAAATAGTAGTAACCTTCTGCTGACGTGTATCAGAGTCTGTAGGTGCGGCAATTACATTAATGTTAAGGCCTGTGGCCTCCTCTACATTTTCGAGCCAGCCATCAAAATCAGGATCTGTGGTATTGATACTATACAGCGTCAAATCATACTCTCCATCTTTCTTCCCACTTTCTTCTGTTTTCGCTGCACTTCCTTCACCTTCACTTCCCTTGGAACTGCCACATCCTGCTAACATTCCCATTGCCATGGTTCCTGCCAGTAATACGCTCACGATTTTCTTTCTCATTCTTAAATCCTCCTGTCCGGGCTTCCTGCCCTTTTCTTTGATGAACTAAGAATAACAAAGTGTTCATTTTTTCAAAATACAATATTTTTCGATTCGTTTATATTATTTTTATCCCTGTTGAAAGAGATTTTTCTTTCTTTTATAATGATTTCAAGATAAACCAACATAAAGGAGACTATTTCATGAATAAATTCATAAAGAATTCCCGGCTTTGTTTTTCTCATTTTCAAACCAAACTTTTATGTGCTTTTTTATTATGTACATTGATTCCTATCTTCATCATAGGTGGGATTTCTTATGCTGTTTCCTATAATATTGCAGAAGATAAGATTCTAAATGCTTCTATCTCCTCTGATGAGCAATTACATACACAATTTTATAACCGCCTACTGCAAATGGAAAATGTGGCTGACTCTCTTCAATATGATATGTATAATTTGATGCAGGCAGAAACAACTATAGATACGCTGGCTGCACTATCTGAAACCAGAAGCAATTTATCAATGTTCAAGTCATCCTTTAATTTAGCATATATTGGTATATTTTTACCGGATGACCATCTGGGTTCTCAGGAAAATTTATATTTCTTTCCATTATCCGAACTATCAGATTTTCAGATTCCAAAAAAAGCTCTGGAAAATCCAGGAACATCTTCTATCTGGTTTCACCAGAAAGGATTGTCCATCCCTTTTCTTGTATCCAATAACCACGATATATCCGATACCATTGCCTGCTGTAGAATCTTAAAACATCCTGACACAGATGTCATAGAGTATGCTTATATTGTCCACATAAATACATCTGAATTTTCTTCTATCCTGCAGGAAAGTTTTCAAGACAAGAATATTTCCAGTTATATTCTTACCGATAATGGAGAAATCATTGCCAGCAATAATGATGCTTTGATTTCTACCCCCTTCGATGAGAAAAAATTTGATTTTTTATTCCAAAATAAGAATTCTATAAAAAAAGAATCGCATGTTACCTACCATACTGCACAGTTACAAAACGGCTGGCTCCATGTAACAGAAATTCCTGATTCTTATATAAGGCAAAACACACGCATACTGATCAACAGCATCCTCTTGACTATTTTGATTTCTCTCCCTTTGACTATTTTGGTAGTGATTCTGTTCTCAAAGAATCTTACCCTGCGGATCAAGGCATTGTCGAAGGCTATGGAAACTCTGCAATTAGATGCTTCTGATAGCAAGATTCAGGATCTGGTATCCAAAGACCGAAATCCTGAAACATTTGATGAAATCGATAAATTGGGGGTAACGTTTCAAAAAATGCAGCATTCCTTGAATGACAATCTCCAGTCTATTCTGGAGCTGTCGCTGGCGGAAGAACGGTTAAAATATCAGCTTCTCCAATCCCAGATTAATCCTCATTTTCTTTATAATATTCTGGGTTCCATACAAACCTGCCAGTCCCTCGGGAAATTAGATATTGCCAATCAGATGCTGACAAACCTCACACGTTTTTACCGCATGACTCTTAGAAAATCAAAAGATTTAATCACAATCCGGGATGAACTGACCATTGCAAATCTTTATTTAGAAATTGAAAAACTATGTCATAACGACAACCTCACTTGGGAAATCAACATGGAAGATGGCATTGATAACTTTTTGATATGTAAATTTACACTCCAGCCATTTCTGGAAAACAGCATCCTGCATGGTATATCCCAGAATACACCTGAAATTCATATTTCTATCAATCTTTTTTATGGAGATGATACTGTTATCATTTCTATCACTGATAACGGTATCGGAATAAAAGAAGAACAACTTCAGGAATTACGAAAAACTCTAAGCGAAAAAATTGTAAATTATGAAAAACATTTTGGTATTGGAAATGTAAATAAACGAATTTCTAATCCTTATTTTGGAAATGGCAGAATTTCCATTGAGAGTCATTTATTTGAAGGCACCTCAATTACTATTGAATTCGACCAGATGGAGGAAAATGATGAAGAAAGTAATGATTGTAGATGATAACTGTCTCACAGCAGAAGGTATTGAAAAAAATATTAACTGGAGCTCCCTGGATGCGAGCGTGATTGCCGTAAAATATAATAGTCTTTCTGCCTTAGATACCCTAAAAAATTCTCATGTAGATTTAATTATTTCAGATATAGAAATGAATACAGATCGGTAAACAGACAGATATAAGAAAAAGCGCGGATTTTTAAAAATCCGCGCTT